>CALWYB010000029.1 GCA_944385665.1 uncultured Oscillospiraceae bacterium | reverse complement strand
AAGCTGCGCTTCGGCATTGAGGACGGCCGCACCCGCACCCTGGAGGAAGTGGGCAAGGAGTTCAACGTCACCCGGGAGCGCATCCGCCAGATCGAGGCCAAGGCCCTGAGAAAACTGCGCCACCCCTCCCGCTCCAAGAAGCTGAAAGACTTCCTGAACTAACAACATGCAGAAACCGCCCGACCCGCGTACCAACGGGCCGGGCGGTTTTTTTATCTTTTTTCTGTGTTTTGTGAACCTTTTGTCTCCCCCGGTTGTATCTGTCAGTGAAAGGAGGGAACAAGGCTTGCTGGACCCATACATTCAACAATACGGCAGGCGGCTGTACGGTCTGTGCCGCACCCTGTGCGCCAACCCGTTTGACGCGGATGACCTGTACCAGGAAACCTGGCTCAAGGCGTTTCGCCACTTCCACCGCTACGACCCCGCCCGCCCCTTTGAGCCGTGGCTCACCCAGATCTGCGTCAACACCTACCGCAGCGTGCTGCGCCGGGCCGCCCGCAGCCCCATTCTCCCCTTCCGCACCACCCAGGAACAGGAGGATGTACTCCAGTCCGCCCCCGCCCCGGAGGCGGCGGATTACTCCGACCTGCACCAGGCGGTGGACGCGCTGCCGGAGAAGCTGCGGCTGACAGTGATTTTGTTCTACTTCCGGGACATGGACATCGCCTCCACGGCAGCGGTGCTGCACATCCCACCGGGGACGGTGAAGTCCCGGCTCAACAAGGCCAGGAAACAACTGAAGGAGGTGCTGGCGCGTGAACCAGATCTACCATTTTGACTCTTATTCTCCTCCCGTTCTCAACGAGGCCATGCTCCGCCGGGAGCGGGATCGCCGCCGGCAGCAGCGGGTCATCGCCGCCGCCGCGGTGGGAGGAGCTCTCACCTTATTCTGCCTGCTGGCTCTGGCCTTTTTCCTCTTCCCTGTCGCCCCAAGGGCCGCTCTCATCCTCTCTGCCCACCTCACCTTGTCTGTCATGGGCGCCGGCGCGGTGGCCCTGGTCTTTATGAAGCAAAGGAGGACTTTGTCATGTTCGTAGGTTCCATCGTTCTCATCGTCTACCTGGCCTTTCTCATCGGCGTCCCCATTCTGGTGGGGGTCTACGTCTTTCAGGACGCCCGCCGCCGGGGGATGAACGCCGCCCTGTGGACCCTCATCGCCGTGCTGGTGCCCATGCTGGTGGGCTTTATCATCTACCTGCTGGTGCGGGGCAGCTACCCTGATTTAAAGTGCCCCCGGTGCGGCGCTCCAGTGCGGGAGTCCTATGTGTCCTGCCCCCAGTGCGGCACCCGGCTGAAGGCCAGCTGTCCCAACTGCTCCGCCCCCGTGGAGCCCGCCTGGAAGGTGTGCCCCCAATGCGCCTCTCCCCTCTCCCAGGACGATCCCAACATTCAGACTCCCATTCGCAAAAAAGACCGGGGTCTTGGGGTGGTGCTGGCGGTGGTGGTCATTGTCCCCCTGGCCGTGCTGCTCATCGTGCTTTTCTCCTTCACCGCGTTAACTGCCAAATCCTCTGGCGGCACCGGGGTGGCCTTTATTTCCACCGACGAGTACCTGGCCATGGCTGACAACCAGAAAATCAACCAATGGCTGGAGGGCTGCGGGGATGACCCCGACACCGCCTACGTCCTGCGCCATGAGATCTCCGCAGAGGCGGAGGACGACACCAATATGCAGTACCTCATCTATATCCCCGCCCTGCCCCAGGACTCCAACGTGGACATCGACAGCATCCCCCATCTGCTGGGCCAGGACAGCCTCCGCCTCACCTTTGAGTCCGACGGCATCAACCAGGGCAGCACTCTGGTGTTCGTCACCTGCTCCGGGGACGCCAATCAAAAGATGGAAATCCGGTTGGAAGGCGGCGGGAATCTGAACTGTAAAATCACTTCCGTGGACTATTCCCTCGGCTTCTCATAATCGATCAACCAACAAAAAATGGTTCCCCCAGGTGGGGGAACCATTTTTTATTCCTTCTGACGGCCCCGCTTCTCCAGGGCCACGTAAAGCTTTTGCTGCACCGGCAGGCGACGCACCCGGGGATACTGCCGTCCATACCAGTAGGCCAGCTCCCGGGCCTTGGCGGGTTCCAGATGGGGGACCAGCGTCAACGCATGGCCCTGCACCGCCTCCAGCATGGGGTAGGCCACCTGGTAGTGGCCCTTGCTCTGGGCCAGTTCCATCAGGAACTGAGCCATGGCCTGAGCATCCGCCTCCTCAGCCAGGGCGGCGGCCACCGCCTCCCCCATGGCCTCATAGAACTCCATATGGCAGGGCGCCCGCTTGGGGTCGTTGCCAAACCCCAGAATGCCGTCCCCGGGCTTGAGCCGGGCGGCCACCTTCTCCAGGGCCTTGTCGTACTCCTCCACACAGGCAATGAGCCGCTCCAGGCCGTTTTCTACCGCTTCCATGGGTCACTCCTCCTTTGCCGCCCGCCAGGGCACATCCTGAAATCGCTCGCCCGCCTCCAGCACCTCAATGGTCCCGGCGGACACGTCCAAAATCCGGGCGGAAAATTTCTCCGCCCGCTCCTCCGGGAGCAGAACGGACAGCACCACGTCGGCTCCGTAGTCCACCTGCTCCACCACGCCGCCGAATGCCTCCACCTCCCGGCGGGTGCTCTCAAACTGGGCGTAGGTACAGGGCACCTCCATGGCCACCCACCGGCGCACCACGGAAATGCCAGCCGCGTCCAAAGCGTCCTTGGCCCCCTGGGTGTAGGCCCGCACCAGCCCCCCGGCCCCCAGGAGGATGCCTCCAAAGTACCGGGTGACCACACAGCACACGTTGACCACGCCCTCCCGCTGAAAGACGTTGAGCATGGGCTGCCCGGCGGTGCCCTGGGGCTCTCCGTCGTCGGAGTAGCGCACCGGGCCGTCCTTGATGATGTAGCACCAGCAGTTGTGCCGGGCGTCGTAGTAGCGCTTTTTCATGGCCTCAATGTGGGCGCGGGCCTCTTCTTCCGTCTCCACCCGCCAGACGTGGCCGATGAAGCGGGAGCGCTTTTCCACAAACTCACTCTCGCTGGCCTGGGTGGGGATATAATATTCGGTCATGGGTTTCGCCTACTTTCTGCGCCCGACGATATAATCAATGGTCGTATGGTAATAGTCCGCCAGGATGATGAGATACCGCACAGGAATTTCCCGCTTTCCGGTCTCATAATTGCTGTACACCCGCTGGTCAATGCCCAGCAGGGCGGCAATTTCTTTTTGTGTCTTATCTGCGTCCTGCCGCAAATCCAATAGACGTGGGAAGTGCATATCCATCACCTCTCCACCATTGTATTTACTATCAGACGATAGTGTTGATTTTACTATCATTTAATAGTAAAATAAAGTGAAACCATGGAGGTGAACTGGATGAATACACGTGATTCCTGGCAGGAGGAGTTCATGGATATTTCCCTTGCCTTGGAGGAAGAGGCTCTGATTTTAGCTCTCTTTGGGCAATCAATTTGGGAAGGAAACGGTATTTCCGCGCCGAAAGAGGTCCAGGCCCGCCTTTTATACCGTTTGAGCGACTATTTAACCCAGCACGCGGCAGATTTAAAGCTATTAACTCAAAAAAGGGAATAAAAACAGCGGGAATATCCCGCTGTTTTTTTATTCCCAGGGTTCCTTGTGGGGCTGCCAGCCCTCCACCAGGGGACCCAATTGGCCGATGGTCTTGGGAGTACACACCGCCACCACGTCGATGGTCTCGGTATACTCCACCTGCTCCACCTTGGCCTCCTGATAGAGCTGGTCCAGAATGCCGCCCTTGTCGTAGGGCAGGTGGATGGTCACCCGCTTGGCGCCGCTGTCCAGCCGCTTGCCGATGGCCTCCAACAGCTTGTCCAGCCCCTCCCCCGTCTTGGCGGAGATGGACACGATGTCCTCCCCGTGGGGACGGATTTCGCCGGTCCACTTGTCGCACTTATTGAACACCTCAATGCGGGGGGTCTGCTCCGCCCCCAGCTCCAGGATCAGCTGGTCCACCACCTGGGCCTGCTCCCGCCACTCCGGGTTGGAGGCGTCAATGACGTGGAGGAGCAGGTCAGCGAAGGACAGCTCCTCCAGGGTGGCCTTGAATGCCTCCACCAGATGGTGGGGCAGCTTGCGGATAAAGCCTACCGTGTCGCTTAAGAGCACGGTGCAGGTGTCGGAAATTTCCAGGGTGCGGGTGGTGGTGTCCAGGGTGTCGAAAAGCCGGTTGTTGGCGGGGATTTCCGCCCCGGTGAGCTTGTTGAGCAAGGTGGACTTGCCCGCGTTGGTGTAGCCCACGATGGCTACCACCGGCACCTCGTTTTTCTCCCGGCGCTGGCGCTGGGTGGCCCGGACCCGGCGCACGTCCCGCAGCTCCTCCTCCAGCTTGGAGATTTTCCGGCGGATATGCCGCCGGTCGCTCTCCAGCTGGGTCTCACCGGGGCCGCGGGTACCGATGGCGCCCTCCTGGCGCTCCAGGTGGCTCCACATGCCGATGAGCCGGGGCAGCAGGTACTTATACTGGGCCAGCTCCACCTGGAGACGGCCCTCCCGGGTGCGGGCACGCTGGGCAAAGATGTCCAGGATCAGGGCGGAGCGGTCCAGCACCCCCACCTTCAGCTCCTCCCCCAGTACCCGCTGCTGGGAGGGGGACAGGGCGTTGTCAAAGATGACCATGTCCGCCCCCATGGTGCGCACCAGCTGGCGCACCTCGTCCACCTTGCCCTGGCCGATAAAGGTGCGGGGGTCGGGGCTGTCCTTCTGCTGGAGCACCATGCCCACGCTCTCGCCTCCGGCGGTCTCCAGCAGGTCCTTGAGCTCCTCCATGGACTCCTCGGTGGCGTTCTCCTCCCGGGTGAGGCTGTGGGCGCTCAGGCCCACCAGCACCGCCCGGTTTATTTTTTCCTTGGTAACGTTTTCGGTCATACAACCTCCAAAGCTTCCGAAGCCCTCTTACTTGGTCAGGGCCTCCACGATCTCACCAATATACATGGTGTGGTAGTCTTTCTGGGGATACCAGCGCTCCTTCACGTCGTCCGGCATGCGCTGGGGGTCCATGGGCTGGGCAAAGCGCTTGCGGCACACCAGCACCAGGCTGGCCTCCTCAAAGTAGGGGGCGCCGCACTCGGCGGTCTTTACCGTAAAGCCGCACTCCTTTACCTTATCCACGTCCCGGCCGCTCTTGCTGCCGCACAGGGACAGCTGGGGGCGGTAGCTCTCGTCAAAGAAGGAGAGGGTGAAGTACTCCTCCCGGTCCACAAACTCCTTGGTGTAGCGCTGGGGCCGGATATAGCAGGTGGCAGCGGGGCTGCCCCAGAACACCCCCAAACCGCCCCAGGAGGCGGTCATGGTGTTGCATTTCTCCGCCGTGCCGGCGGTGATGAGCATCCACTGGTCCCCAATGAGAGAAAATACGTTCTGCTTCAAATCTTTCACATCAATCTTCTTCATGACACATACCTCCCAAACAGTATACGGACCGCCGCCCCATTCCATTCCAAAGGCGGCGGATACAAAAAGCCGCACCGAGGATTCGGTGCGGCTTCTTTTAGGCGCAATCTTACTTCTTGTCCAGGCCAAACTTCTTGTTGAAGCGGCTGACGCGTCCGCCGGTGTCAACCACCTTCTGCTTACCGGTGTAGAAAGGATGACACTTGGAGCACACTTCGACACGGATGTCCTTCTTGGTAGAACCAGTCTCGATCACGTTGCCGCAGGCGCACCGAATGGTGGTCTGCTGATAGTCGGGATGAATTCCTGCCTTCATTGTATCTTCACCTCTTTCTCCATGGAGGGATCGTTTGTAAACGCAACTGGTATCATAGCACAACTCTTTCCAAATTGCAATAGGTTTGCCTCTTTATTTTTTAAAATTTTCTGCCTGGGGCAGCTCCACTGGTGTGCCGGTGGCAAAAAACCACAGCATCTTGCGGTAGACCCGCCGCCCGGTGATCCGCTCCAGGGCGCGGCTGTAGGCCTGAAGCTGGGGGGCATAATGCTTGGCCCGCTCCCTCTCCTCCCCGGGCCGGACCCGGTCGCTTTTGAAGTCCAGTACAGTGATGCCCCGCTCATCTGCAAACCAGCAGTCCACCACACCCTGAAGAAGCACCTCCTCCCCCTCCAGGCCGGGCAGGTAGTCCCCGGCGGGGGTGAGCAGGGAAAATTTAAACTCCCGTTGGACCTCCCGGGCCTGGGCCAGCTCCCGGCCCAGGGGCGAGGCAAAGAAGGCACTGAGCACCTCCGGTTTTACCGCCTCCCCCTGCAAGGAGGTGAGGAAACCGTCCCGCACCATGCCCGCCACCGCTTCGGCGATGGCCTCCGGGCTGTGGTCCCCCTCCAGAGGCAGATACTGCATGGCCAGATGGAGGGCGGTGCCCTTCTGGGCGGCGGTGAGGCCCTCCCGGCGGGCAATGAAATCGGGGCGGCGGATGGGCTCCGGGGCGGTCTGGGGCGCTCCCTGGGCCTCCTGGGCGGCCTCCTGGTCCAGCACCCGGCCCTTGAGCTGGGTGGCGGTGAGCTTGGAGGGGGCCTGTACCGCGGCGGCGTAGGGATAGATCCAGGTGAGGGCGGCGGTCAGG
Organism: uncultured Oscillospiraceae bacterium; assembly: GCA_944385665.1. Lineage (GTDB taxonomy): Bacteria > Bacillota > Clostridia > Oscillospirales > Oscillospiraceae > Lawsonibacter. The sequence continues at coordinate 23,025 of CALWYB010000029.1, read as the reverse complement.
TCCTCTCCGTCCTCCTCCCGGGAGACGGGAACAAAGCGGCCTGCCCGGCTCTTGGCCTCCTCCAGTCCCTGGCCCTCCACCCAGCGGATAGACCATTTGGGCCCCAGGGGCGCGGAGCACTCGGTGCCGCCCCCCGCTAAGGTGCGCAGGATTTCCCCTTCCGGCCGGGTGAGGGCGTGGAGCAAGATCCACTGGCCCACACTCTGCTGCCGCTCCAGGGCCACGGGAGAGACCGGCGCGGCGGCGTCCTGGGCCAGCCGCTCCAGGGCCTTGGCTCCTTCGGTGAGGGCCAGGGTGAGGATGAGCTTCTCTTTGGCCCGGGTCATGGCCACGTACAGCAGCCGCATCTCCTCGGACATCATCTCTTTCTCCAGCTGCCGGGACACCGCCCGGCGGGCCAGGGTGGGGTACTCCACCATCCGTGTCCGGTCCAGCCCCTTGGGGCCTACCCCCAGCACCGGATGAAACAGCACCGGGCGTATCAGATCCTCCCGATTTAGCCGCCGGGACAGGCCGCACACCAGCACCACCGGCTTCTCCAGCCCCTTGGACTTGTGGATGGACAGGATGGACACCCCGTCCCCGTCGCTGCCTCCTCCGGCGGCGGTGAGCTTGGCCCCCGTGTCCCGCAGCCGCTCCAGGCGGAGGAGGAACTGGAACAGGGAGCGGCAGCCGCCGTCCTCCATCTGTCCGGCCAGGGCGTAGAGGGTGAGCAGGTTGTTCTGCCGCTCCTCCCCCCCCGGCATGGCCCCGAAGAGGCCCAGGATGTTGGTTTTTTCATAAATGTGCCAGATGAGCTGGCGGCAGGTGCGGTCCCCCGCCCCGAAGCGCAGCTCCTCCAGCTCGTGGAGGAAGTCGGCGCTGGCCGTGTCCCCGTTTTGGGCAGCCTCGGTCAGGGCGGAGTAGAAGTCTCCCTTGGTCCCGGCCCGGAGCCGAGCCAGGTGGTCGGCGTCAAAGGCGAACACCGGGGAGCGCAGGGCGGCGATGAGGGGCACGTCCTGGCGGGGGTTGTCCACGATCTGCAAAATGGAAAGGGCCACGTTCACCTCGGTGGTGGCGAAGAAGTCCTCGCCCCCCTCGGCATTCCAGGGGATGCCCTCCTCCCCCAGGGCACGGATGTAGTGGGGAAGGACCACGCCGGGGCTGCGCAGGAGGATCATCACGTCGCTGGGCCGCAGGGGACGCACCCCGTCCCCCTCTTTGACCATCAGAGGCTCCTCCATCAGGGCGCGGATGCGCCGGGCCGCGAACCGGGCCTCCAGGCGGTTCTTGTCCTCCTTCTCCCCCTCCTGGTCCCCCAGGTAGGACAGGTCCAGGGCGTCCAGCTCCAGGGCGTAGTCCCCGCTCTCGGGAAACTCCGCCCCGGGCACCAGGGCCTGGTCGTCGGTGTAGTCCAGCTCCCCCAGCTGGGTGGACATAATGTTCCGGAACAGGTCGTTGCACCCCTCCAGCACCTGGGCTCGGGAGCGGAAATTCCGGGACAGCACCCGCTTCCGGGGTTCCCCTTCCCCGGCCTTGTCCCCGGGGACAAAGCGGCGGTACTTATCCAGAAAGATGGTTGGGTCGGCCAGACGGAAGCGGTAGATGGACTGCTTCACGTCCCCCACCTCAAAGAGTGTGCGGCCATTCCGGGAGATGGCGGTAAAGATGGCGTTCTGCACCTGGTTGGTGTCCTGGTACTCGTCCACCATCACCTCCTCGAAGCGCTCGCCCCACAGCTTTGCCAGGGCGGTGGGCTGGCCGTCCGGTCCCATCAGGAGTTTGACCGCGAAGTGCTCCAGGTCGGAGAAGTCCAGTACCCCTCGCCGGGCCTTTTCGGCCTGATAGGCCTGCTGGAACCGGAGCACCAGATCCATGAGGCCCCGCACCGCCGGGGCGGCCTCCCGCAGATCGGCGAGCACCTGGGCACTGTCCCCGTCAAAGCGCTCGGCTGCCCGGGAGAGCAGGTCCTTGGCCGTGTCTCGCAGGTTCTTCACCTGCTGGGTCAACGCCGCCGCCCGGCCCTCCTCCAGGGGGCTGAGCTCTTCGCTCCGTTTCCGCTTCCGGCCCACCGCCGGGAAGGGCACGGGCAGGCAGGCACAGGTCTTGTCCCAGTGGGAGCTCTCCGCCGCCTCACAGAAAGCCTGAGCAGCCTCCAGGGAGCTTTGAATGGAGGGGGCGTAGTTCATTTGCAGCAACTCATCTTGGGCGCACAGGACGAGCGCCCGCTCCAGCCGGCGCTCCGCCTCCCGGCCCTGGCGGGCGGCGTCCTCCAGCAGCAGCGCCCCCCAGGGGGTCTGTCCTGCGTCGGTGACGCCCTCCAGCGCCCAAACCGCCTTCTGCCCGAAAAGCCACTGCTCCGGGTCGGGGTGGCTCTGGATGCGGCCAAACACGTCCAGCACGATCTGCTCCAGACGGCTGTCGTCCCGGCCCGCCGCCAGGGTGTCCACCAGCAGGGAGAAGTCATCCCCCTCCTGAAGGTGCTCATACTGCTCCTCCAGCACGTCCTGGAGGACCTGCTGGGTCATCACCGCCCCCTCCCCCTCGTCGCACAGACGGAAGTCGGGGTCCAGATCCAGCAGGTGGCCGCTCTCCCGGAGCAGAGCGGCACAGAAGGCGTGGATGGTGGAGATCTGGGCCTGATAGACCAAGGTGGTCTGGCGGCGGAGATGGCGGTCGTTGGGGTTCTGGGCCAGGCGCTGGGACAGTTCCTGGGCAATGCGGCCCCGCAGCTCCGCCGCGGCCGCCTTGGTGTAGGTAATGACCAAAAACTGGGTGATGTCCAGCCCCTCCCCGGTCACCCGGTCCAGCAGCCGCTCCACCAGCACCCGGGTCTTGCCCGACCCGGCCGCCGCCGATACCAGCAGCTCCCCGCCCCGGTCATCTACGATCTTCCGTTGTTCTTCGGTTAAGGGAAAGGCCATGGCGGTACGCCTCCTTCTTTCTCCGGGTCAGTTCTCCTCCCGGTCAATGTTTTCCCAAAATTCCCGGCTCTTCACACTGGCCAGCCACCGCTTGCCGTCGCCGCCCCGCCCCTCCTCAAAGTGGCAGGCCTGGGCGTAGTCGCAGTAGCGGCAGGCATTTTTCTCCGGGCCCCGCCAGAAGGGATCGGCGGCGATGTTGCCCTGGGCGATCTCACCGCAAATTTCCTCCAGCACTTTTTGGATGTGGCCCCCCAGCTTGCCCAGCTGCTCGGCGGTGGCCAGAGCCTCGCCGGTGATCTCCCCGGTGCTCTTGGACACCTTCAGGGGCAAAAAGCGGTAGCCCTTCTCTCCCGGCTCCTCCATGGCGTCCAGCACCGCCGGGTCGCTGAGCACCAGGCCGCTGCGGGTGAGCTCCTTGTCCAGCTGCTTGCGCCAGGCGTCGTCCGACATGGAACGGCTGCCCTTGATGATGGCGTCCCGGGCGGGGAGGTACAGTACCCCCGCCCCTTCCACCGGTTTGCCGTAGAATTTCTCGCCCCGGTCCTCCAGGGTAAAGAGGTAGAGGAGCATCTGAAGGCCCAGGCCGTTCCAAACTTCTGTCAAGTCAAAAGACTTGCGCCCCGTTTTGTAGTCTACCACCCGCAGGTAAAGCCGCCCGTCCTTCTCCCAGCCGTCCACCCGGTCCACAAACCCGGTGATGCTCAGGGTCACATCCCCCACGGTGAGCTCCACCGGAGGCAGGTCCTTGCCGCTGCCAAAGCCCAGCTCAAAGGAGATGGGCCGGAACTTGGAGGCCCAGATCTCCTGGGTCACGTTGTCCACCACCGCCTGGACGGAGCGGAGAAGCCGCCGGAACAGGTACTGGAAGCGCTCGCTCTGCTGCTCCAGTCCCCCCAGCTCCTCCCGGACATACTGCTCCACCGCCTGGCGGGTGAGCTCAGCCACCCGGTCCCGGCGCTCCTGGTCCTGTTCGTCCTCCCAGCCGGGCAGGGTGGTCTGCTGGAAGGCATCGTCTTTAAGGACGTGCTCCAGCACATAGTGAACGAAGGTTCCGTACTCCGGCGCTGTAAAGCCAGCAGGCTTGCGGGGTTCTGCCTGGAGGCCGTAGCGCATGAAGTAGGAGAAATGGCAGGATTTGTATTTATCCATCCGGGAGGCCGACATGGGAACCCGGTGGCCGTAAAGCCGCTCCACGGCAGGGCGGGACAATCTGCCCCGTTCCCACCGGGCGGCCCGGTCCAGCCGCTCCACCAGGGGGGCGTACTCCGGCAGGGCCAGCAGGGCGTCGTGGGCGCTCTGGCTGCGTCCCGCCTGCTCCAGGGCGGGCAGCGGCGCCTGGAGGCGGAACCGGCCATACAGGTCCTCCTCCCGCTCCACGGCCAGGTCGGAAAACAGCAGCCGCAGCCGCTCCACCAGGAAACAGGGGCGGCGCTCCTCCCCCGCGCCGCTCTGGCCCGGCCAGGAGACGATCAGCTTCTGAGTGGGCCGGGCACAGGTGAGGTAGACGGTGGTCATCTCCCGGTAGAGCAGGTCCCGGGCGGTCTGATTGAGCTCCAGGCCGTAGGAGGCCAGCAGGGAGCGGTCGTCGTCGGACAGCAGCCCCGCCGGGGCGGACACCTGGGGGATGGAGGCGTCGTCCGCCCCCAACAGAAACAACACCTTGCCGTGCTGGCCGGTCTGGCGGGTGGTCTCCCCCGCCGTCACCCGGTCCAGAGACACGGGGATGGTGCCCACGTCGTACTGGGACAGCACCAGCCGGAACAGGGCGGCAAACTCCTCCAGTTCCATGGGGGTCTCCCCCAGCAGCTGGGCGCACTGCTCCAGACCGCCGCAGACGATCTCCCACAGCTGGCGGTACTCCTCCGCCAGGGCGGGCTGCTGGCGCTGCCGCAGGGCGGCCACCCGCTCCTCCAGCCGCTCCGGAAGGCCGATGCGCTCCAAAAAGCTGTAAAGGGCAATAGCCTGACCCTCTCCGGTTTTATTGGCATTTTTCCGCAACAGTTCCAGAGGCTCCGCCACCTGGCGGCGGGCCTGGTCCAGCCGCTCCAGCAGGGTCTTGTCCTCGTCGGTCATGGGGAAACCGTAGCCCCGGGGGTGCATGGTCCAGGGCTTTGTCTGGGTCCAGCGGCTCCCCCGCAGGTTCCATTTGAGGACATAATTTTCCAGCAGATCCCGGTCCTCCTCCACTAGATCGGTGAGGCCGGTTTTCAGGTAGCGGAACACGTCGTCATAGCGGTAGCCCCCCGCCACCGTCTCCAGGGCCGCCGTCACCAGGGTGAGGATGGGCTTTTCCAGGATGTCAGTCATAGCCGAGGCGAACACCGGCACCTGATACCGGGGGAACACCGACTCGATGAGAGGCTGATAGGCCCCAAAGTCCCGGGCGGTCACCTCAATGTCCCGGTAACGCAGCCCCTCCTCCCGCACCAAGGTGCGGATGCGGGAGGCCGCCCACTCCACCTCAGAGCGTGGGGTGAGAGCCCGGTGGAGCTCCACCGCGTTTTCGCAGGAGGCGGGTTCCCCCTCCGGGCCAAACAGCTCCCGCTCTACCTTACTGAGGGCGGGAACTCTGGGAGAACAGTCACCGGAAAGTATTTCCACTTCACAGGAGATACCCCGCTCCTTGGCCAGCCGCAGCAGGGTGGCGGCGGTGCGCCGGGCGGGAGAAAAGATCCCCGTGCCCCCCTCGTCCTCCTCCAGGTGGTCGCAGGTGAGGGTAAATGTGATCTGGTGGGCCTGGGCCATGAGCTGGGCGAGCACCTCCCCCTGCTGGGGGGTGAAGTCGGTGAAGCCGTCCAGCCACAGGTCCATATCCCTGGCCCATGGGCAGGCGGAGAGCTTCTCCGCGGTGCGGGTCAGCCGGTCCCGGGGGTCCAGGGCGGTGCGGGCGGTGAGGGCCTGGTAGGCCCCGCAGATGAGCCCCAGATCCCGCAGCTTGTCCCCCTCGGGTCCCTCCACCTCCTCCCCCGCCTGGAGGAGCAGCTGGGGCTGGACACAGCAGCTTTTCAGCTCGTCCACCGTGGCCAGCAGATTTTCCAGAAAGGCAGGGCGGCGGGAGGGTCGGGCGTACACCGTCAGCTCCGGGGACACCGCCTTTACCGCCTGGTACATGAGCAGCAGCCGTCCGCCGCTGTCCAGCTCCGGTTCCCCCATACCTCCCGCGGCCAGAAACACCCGGTTGGCAAGGCGGCTGAAGGACAGCACCTCGGCGTACAGGGATACCTGGTCTCCGCCCGCCTTGCACAGGGCGCGCTCCGCCTGGTGGGACTGCTGCTCGGGAACCATGAGCACCTGCCGCCGCTCTTTGCCCGCCTGGCACAGGCGCTCCAGCACCTTCGTGGTCTTGCCGCAGCCCGCCCGGCCTAAGATCAGCTTCAGCATGGGCCCGTCCTCCTTCCGCCTTTTCCAACATAATATCGCTGGTATTGTAGCATAGTCCGGACAAAAGAGAAAGCCCCGGCCGAGGCCGGGGCTTTCTCAGTACACCATGGATATTATCCCAATTTTTCCAGGCCGGCCTTGAGGCGGCGCACCGTCTCCTCCTTGCCCAGGATATAGCAGATCTCCACCGCGCCTCCGGGGGTGACTGCCTTGCCGGCGGCGGCGATGCGCACCGGCCACATGAGGGTGGCGTTCTTCACGCCCAGGCCCTCGGCCAGCCCCACCAGGCTATCGTGGATCATGGTCTGGCTCCAGGAGGGCAGATTGGCCAGCATCCCGATGGCGGCGGAGAGCATCTCCTTGGCCACGTCGGGGTTACACTTGGACTTCTTGTTGGTGAAGAGGTCTACGCTGTACTCAGGCAGCTGGTCAAAGAAATCCACCTTCTCGGGGATGTCGGTGAGCTTCTCGCACCGGGCCTGGAGCAGGGCGGCGATGTCGGACACCGAGATGGCCTCGTTCTTCACACTCTGGCGGATATAGGGCTCGGCCACCTTGGCAAACTCCTCAGGGGACATGGCCCGCAGGTACAGGGCGTTGAAGTGGGTGAGCTTCTCAATGTCGAAGATGGCGGGAGACTTGGACATGCCCTCCAGGTCGAAAGCCTTCGCCAGCTCCTCCAGGGAGAACACCTCCTGCTCTGCCAGCTCCCCCCGGGGGGACCAGCCCAGCAGGGCCACATAGTTCAGGATGGCGTCGGTGAGGAAGCCCTGGTTCTTCAAATCCTCATAGGAGGGGTCGCCGTGGCGCTTGGACATCTTGTGCTGGGCGTCCCGCATGACGGGAGAGCAGTGCACATAGGTGGGGATGTCCCAGCCAAAGCCCTCGTACAGAAGATTATACTTGGGGGCGGAGGACAGGTACTCGCTGCCCCGGACCACGTGGGTGATGCCCATGAGATGGTCGTCCACCACGTTGGCAAAGTTATAGGTGGGCAGGCCGTCCCGCTTGATGAGCACCTGGTCATCCAGGGTCTTGTTCTCCACGGTGATGTCGCCGAAAATAGCGTCGTGGAAGGTGGTGGTGCCCTCCTGGGGGATCTTCTGGCGGATGACGTAGGGTTCGCCCGCGTCCACCCGGGCCTGGGCCTCCTCCAGGCTCAGGGAGCGGCAGGGGTCGGCGGCCCGGTTAAAGTCGCCGGAGTCCTCCTCGCTCTCGGTCTTCTCGCAGAAGCAGTAGTAGGCGTGGCCCTTCTCCACCAGCAGCTGGGCGTACTTGCCATAGGTGTCCCGGCGCTCGGTCTGGACATAGGGGGCCACGGGGCCGCCCACATCGGGACCCTCGTCGTGGTCCAGGTGGCACTCGGCCAGGGTCTTATAGATGAGCTCGGTGGCGCCCTCCACCTGCCGGGTCTGGTCGGTGTCCTCGATGCGCAGGATAAAGGTGCCTCCAGCGTTGCGGGCGATGAGCCAGGTGTACAGGGCGGTGCGCAGATTGCCGATGTGCATATACCCCGTGGGAGAGGGGGCAAACCGGGTGCGGACCTTCCCCTTGGGGATCTTGGCCTCCATCTCCTCAAAATACTGATGATCCAAAGTCATATGATTCCCTCCGTAAAAGCGGCATGACCGCCTCTTTCTTGCAGGCAATTATAGCGGATTTTTCTTCTTTTGACAAGCCTTCCCGCCCCCTTTCCCCCTCGGGGCAGAATTGTAACGAAACCATGAAATTCCGCCTGGCACGATTGCCACGGGGGAAAAAATGTGCTATGCTGTACTGGTATCATTCTGCATAGGGCAATTCCCCTGAAAAGGTTGTGTTTTACAATGGAAGAAACGAAAAAGAAAGTTATGCTCTCCGGCATTCAGCCCAGCGGCGATCTGCACCTGGGCAACTATCTGGGCGCCATCAAGAACTGGGGCGCTCGGGCCGACGAGTTTGACTGCTACTATTTTATGGCCGACATGCACACCATCACCGTGCGGCAGGTGCCCGCTGACCTGCGCCGGCGCACCCTCACCCAGCTGGCCCAGTACATCGCCTGCGGCCTGGACCCGGAGAAGAATACCCTCTTCATCCAGTCCCATGTCCCCGCCCACGCCGAGCTGGGCTGGGTGCTCAACTGCTACACCATGTTCGGCGAGCTCAGCCGGATGACTCAGTTTAAGGATAAGTCCGCCAAGCACGCCGACAACATCAACGGCGGCCTCTTCACCTACCCCGCCCTCATGGCTGCCGACATCCTGCTCTACCAGCCTGATTATGTCCCCGTGGGCAACGATCAGAAGCAGCACGTGGAGCTCACCCGCAACGTGGCCCAGCGCTTCAACAACATCTACGGCGACGTGTTCAAGATCCCCGAGCCCTACATTCCCAAGACCGGCGCCCGGATCATGTCCCTCAACGACCCCACCAGCAAGATGAGCAAGTCCATCCCTGAGGGGTGTGTGTTCCTCATGGAGAAGCCGGAGGACATTCAGCGCAAGTTCAAGCGGGCCATCACCGACAGCGACACCGAGCACTGCGTCCGCTTTGACCCGGAGAACAAGCCCGGCGTGTCCAACCTGATGAACATTTACTCCGCGGTGACGGGCAAGACCATGGCCGAGATCGAATCCGAGTTTGACGGCAAGGGCTACGGCGTCTTCAAGCCCGCCGTGGGCGAGGCCGTCATCGAGTGCCTGCGCCCCATCCGGGAGGAGACCGAGCGGATTCTCAAGGACAAGGCCTACCTGGAGAGCATCTACAAGGCCGGCGACGAGAAGGCCGCCTATGTGGCGGGCAAGACCCTGCGCAAGGTCTATAAGAAGGTGGGCTTCGTCGCCCGCTGACCTACTTTTTTCGAGAAAAAAGTAGGCAAAAAAGCTTCCTGGAAAACTTCGTTTTCCATCTACGGGAAGGAAGATAGTGTGAAAGAAACCCAGGAGGGGTGTCTTTCACGTGCAATCAGCATAAATTTTGCATGCAAAATTTACAAGCCCGGAAAATTGATTTTCCGGGCTTGGCAAAAAAGCTTCCTGCGAAACTTCGTTTCGCCTCTGCGCCCGCATGGAGGCGGGCCACAAACCCGGGGGCTGTCCTCCGCCGCCTTCCTGCTCCAGCCGGATATGCGGACACAAGCCCCTGTGTATGACACCGGAAATCAAATTAAATAATGAGGTATTTCTTATGCCTGTTCAAGTCTCTGTTCTGGGGGCAGTGGCGGCGGCCCTTCTGGTGGCCGCCATCGTGGCGTTCATCACCACCCCGGTGGTGCGCTCCCTGGCCTTTAAGATCGGCGCGGTGGACGTGCCCAAGGACAACCGCCGTATGCACAACCACCCCATCCCCCGTATGGGCGGTCTGGCCATCTTCTTTGGCTTTATCCTCAGCGCCCTGATCTTCGTCCCCCTCTCCACCCCCATGCGGGGCATGCTGCTGGGCGGAGTTATCATTGTCATTCTGGGCATTTTTGACGACATCTACGCCCTACCTGCCCTGCCCAAGTTTTTTGTCCAGATCGTCTCCGCCCTGGTGGCGGTGCTCATGGGCAACCAGATCGATATTCTGTCCAACCCCAACATCTTCAGCAGCAACCCCTACTGGGAGCTGGGCATCTGGTCCATCCCCATCTCGGTCATTTGGATCGTGGGCATCACCAACGCGGTCAATCTCATCGACGGCCTGGACGGACTGGCCTGCGGCGTGTCCACCATCAGCTCCATGACCATGCTGGTCATCGCCCTCACTGTGGCCGAGCCGGACACCGCCCTGCTGATGGCCGCTCTGGCCGGGGCCTGCATCGGCTTTCTGCCTTACAACCTGAACCCCGCCAAGATCTTCATGGGGGATACCGGCTCCACCTTCCTGGGCTTTATTCTGGCCACCGTCTCCATCGACGGCCTGTTTAAATCCTACGCCATCATCTCCTTTGCCGTCCCCTTCCTCATGCTGGGACTGCCCATCTTCGACACCTGCTTTGCCATCTTCCGCCGGGTGTCCCATGGCCAGAGTCCCATGGCCCCTGACCGCGGCCACATCCACCACCGGCTCATCGACATGGGCTTCTCCCAGAAGCAGGCGGTGGCGGTGCTGTATATCATCAGCGCCATTCTCGGCCTGAGCGCCGTGGTGCTCACCACCACCAACGTGCTCAAGGCCATGCTGTTCCTGCTGGCTCTGTGCGCCGCCGGCGGCGTGTCCGCCAAGCTCTACCTGGATCGGGTCAACGGACGCACCCAGTCCGATCCCCCCTCCCAGGGCCGCACCGGAGCCCGTCCCCGCAAGCTGCACCAGCCCCCCTCCGATGTGGCGGGCAACGATTACTTTTTTGGTGAAGAGGAGCGTTCTGACAAATGAAACCTGTTACGGTTATGACCATCTTCGGTACCCGGCCGGAGGCCATCAAAATGGCCCCCCTGGCCCTGGAGCTGCAAAAGCGCTCGGATATCCGGGCGCTGTGCTGCGTCACCGCCCAGCACCGGGAAATGCTGGACAGCGTGCTGGAGATTTTCAAGCTGAAGCCGGACTATGATCTGAATATCATGCAGCCCCGGCAGACCCTGTCCACCATCACTTCCAAGTGCCTGCTGGGCATGGACGATGTGCTTAACGAGGCCAAGCCCGACCTGGTGCTGGTCCACGGCGACACCTCCACCACCTTCGCCGGCGCTCTGGCCGCCTTCTACCACCAGATCCCCGTGGGCCATGTGGAGGCCGGCCTGCGCACCTACGACAAGTGGTCCCCCTTCCCCGAGGAGATGAACCGGAAGATGGTGGGCGCCATCGCCGACCTGCACTTCTGCCCCACCGTGACCAACCGGGAAAATCTGGCCCGGGAGAACATCACCAAGGGGGTCTTCCTCACCGGCAACACCGTCATTGACGCCCTCCAGACCACCGTGGTCCAGGAGTTTACCTTTGCCGAAGACATCCTCAACAACCTGGACTACGAAAACCGGAAGGTGATCCTGGTCACCTGCCACCGCCGTGAAAACTACGGCCAGCCCATGACCAACATCATGACCGCCCTGCGCCGCATTGCTGACGCCTTCCCTGAGGTGGAGCTGGTCTACCCCGTCCACCTCTCCCCCGTGGTCCAGGAGGCGGCCCACAAGTATCTGGACAACCACCCCCGCATCCACCTCATCGCCCCTCTGGCGGTGGATGAGATGCACAACCTGATGGCCCGGTGCTATCTGGTGATGACCGACTCCGGCGGCCTTCAGGAGGAGGCTCCCGCCCTGGGCAAGCCGGTGCTGGTCCTGCGCAAGGAGACCGAGCGGCCCGAGGCCGTCCAGGCCGGCACCGTAAAGCTGGCGGGTGTGGAGGAGGAGACCATCTTCTCCATGGCCAGCGAGCTGCTTACCGACTCCGCGGCCTACCACGCCATGGCCCACGCGGTGAACCCCTACGGCGACGGCCACGCCTGCCGCCGCATCGCCGATGCCATCGAGTGGCACTTCGGTCTGCGGGCGGAGGCGCCGGAGCCCTTTACCGGCCGCTGAGCTCCTCTTTTCCACAGCAACCTAAGGAGGTGAGGGTTTGGACTCCAAAAACCGACTTGTCATCGCCATTGCCATCACCTGTCTCATCGTGGTGGCCATGTTTGCCAGCTTTGGCCGCAGCCTGTTTCTGGTGAACATCCCCTCCGTCTCCCTGGCCCAGCTGGACAGCAGCGCCCAGGGGCAAAACAACACCACCGACCAGAGCGGAGATGACCAGCTCTGGCAGGTGGACGTCACCCCGGAGACGGTGCAGAGCATCGTGGCCTCTCTGGCGCGGCCGGAGAGCTACTACCGGGAGCTGACGGTGGAGACCCTGTGGGACGGCGGCTCCCACAGCACCTCGGTGCAGTTCTGGCAGGACCAGAGCTGGTCCCACACCCGCCAGATCCTCCCCTCCGGAGCGGTGCGCCACGACCTCACCGGCTCTGACACCACCTACTACTGGTACGAGGGTTCGGAACACTACCGCTCCTTCCCCGCCGACCAGTATTCCGCCGACCTTACCCAGCACATCCCCACCTATGAGGACGTGCTGGAGCTGGACCCGGACACCATCACCCAGACCGGCTATGAGCGCCGGGACGTGTGGCCCTGTGTCTATCTCCAGGTCCAGGTGTCGGACACGGTGGTGGAACGCTACTGGATCAGCACCGACACCGGCCTGCTGGTCAGCGCCGAGCGGGAGCAGAGCGGCCAGCTGGTCTACCGCATGACCGCCTACACCCAGGTACAGACCCCCTGTCCCGCTACCGCCTCCTTTGCGCTGCCCGACGGGACACAGCTCCACACGGTACAGTCCTGAACGCATCACAGGGGCGGCATTATGCCGCCCCTTTCTGCTTTTTGCTTACTTTTTGTCGTCTCCCAGGCCCATGAGAAGGGTCAGGCCCAGGGCGATGATCATCTCCAGGTCGTCCCCCTCCTTCAGCAGGAGCAGGAGGATGAGAAACAGCAGCAGGTCGCCGCTGTCCAGCTTCTCCAGCCCCAGAGAGGAAATGAGGCCCTTTAAACTGCTCTGGGCTCCGTCCAGCAGCCCGGATGGACTCTGGTTGGGATGGGGCTGAGATGGACTGTGAGCCCGCTCCTGGAACTCATGACGGGGCGGCGGAGTCTCCCGCTCCGGGCGGCGAGGCTCATCGTCGTCCATGGTCACCCGGGTATAAACCGCCCCGTTGGGGATATAACGGTTATACAAGCGTGTCCTCCCCCTTTCCCAGGGACCCAAGGGCCACCCGGAGCAGCCGGGACATCTTGGCGATCTGGACTGCCTTGTCCAGCCGCCCCCGCCGCTCCTCCCGCAGGTAGGGGCGCAGCGCCTGGAGCAGGGCGGTGTTTTGACTGTCGTCCTGCTGGTACTCCCGCATGAGACGCATGCCCAGCTGCACCATCTTGGGGTCTAAGCTCCCCATGAGCTGAGACAGGTCGGGAGGATCATCTGAGCTTGGAGGCGGTGGAGCGTCCTCCCGCTCTCCCTCCTGGGGCGAGGACTTGCCCAGGGACTGGGCCAGGGCCATGATCTGCCCCATGGCCTGCTGATCCCCCAGGATGCTGTTCAGCTTTTCCTCAAACTCCCCCATGGCGCTCCCCCCTTACGGCCCGGCTGTCCTCAGCCCAGCCCCGACTCTTTGGCTTTCTGGTTGATCCGCTCCACCAGCTGCGCCCCCTCCGGGGTGCTCATGAGCTGGTTCATCATCTCCATCAGTTGGCTGGTATCCCCCTTGGCGGCGGCCTGAGCCGCCTGCTGCACGCCCCCCTTGGAGCGGAGCATGGCCACCAGCTGCTGGGCGTCTCCCGACGAGGCCAGGCGGCGGATGGCCTCCCCCTGCTCCCCGTGGAGCATCTCCCCATGATTTTTTTGACGCTGCATACCGCATCCTCCTTTTCTCGCTTCGGTTTAGTATATGCGGCGTCCCAGGTAAGGTGACAACTTTGAAAATTCTTGTGTTTTCCGACTCCCACCGCTCCCAGGCCGATATGATCGAGGCCATTGACGAGCAAAAGCCCGACCAGGTCATCCACCTGGGCGACCTCATCTCCGACGCGGAGGACCTCACCTACGTCTATCCCCGCCTGCCCATCTGTATGGTGCCGGGCAACTGCGATGGCTGGACCACCGTCCCGGCCAAAAAGCTCATCACCCTCCAGGGCAAGCGCATTCTCCTCTCCCACGGCCACCTGTGGCGGGTAAAGGGGGGCTACGACGCCGCCATCGCCGACGCCCACAAGGCCGGAGCGGACATCCTTCTCTTCGGCCACACCCACCGGGCCTACTGTCAGCACAGGGAGGACGGTCTGTGGGTGATGAACCCGGGGGCCAGCCGCAGCAGCTACGGCACCATCCTCATCGAACATGGAACGATCCAATGCTCCCTCACCCGACTGATCTGACGCTCCTCACCCGGAACGGAGGTGACTCCCCTTGAAAAAAGTGCTGTATATCCTGTTTCACCGCTCGGTGGTGGTGGGGTTGTCCCTGCTGGCCCAGGTAGTCACCCTCATTGTGATGGTCAGCGTCTTCTCCGGCTACACCCAGACCTTCTACTGGTGCTGCATTGCTTTGAGCGTGGTGGCCGCCATGCTGATTTTAGGCAGCAGCATTGACCCGGCCTACAAAATCGCCTGGCTGCTGCTGGTGCTCCCCTTCCCGGTGTTCGGCGGCATCTTCTATCTGCTCATCGGCGGCGGTCACATTCCCAAGCGGATCACCCGGCGGATGAAACGCATCGCCGAGCAGTCAGAGGAAAATCTGAAGGCGGACTTCAAGGCCGACGACCTGCTCCCTCTGGGGGAGGACGCGGCCAGCCAGGCCCGCTACCTGGAAAACTACGCCTACGCCCCCGCCTACACCAACACGGAGACCGAGTACTTTGCCCTGGGGGATCTGGCCTTTCCCCGGATGCTGGAAGAGCTGAAAAAGGCGAAACACTACATCTTCCTGGAGTACTTCATCATCCAGCCCGGCCAGTTCTGGGACAGCATCCTGGACATTCTGGAGGAGAAGGCCGCCCAGGGGGTGGAGGTGCGCCTCATTTACGACGACATGGGCTGTATGTTCACCCTCCCCCGGGACTACAACGAGCAGATGGCCGCCCGGGGCATCCAGTGCCGGGTGTTCAACCGCTTCGTCCCCATCATGACCCTGCGCCTCAATAACCGGGACCACCGCAAGCTGATGGTCATTGACGGCCGGGTGGGCTTTACCGGGGGCATCAATCTGGCCGATGAGTATATCAACCAGCATGAGCGCTTCGGCCACTGGAAGGACAGCGTCATCCTCCTGGAGGGGGACGCGGTGTGGTCCATGGCGGTGATGTTTCTCACCATGTGGGACCACTGCTGCGGCTGGGAGGAGGAGTTTGACCGCTTCCGGCCCGACCCCGCTCCGCCCCGCCCCTGGACGGGCTACGTCCAGCCCTACACCGACACCCCTTTGGACCAGGAGCCGGTAGGCCACTCCGTCTACCTCAACATGATCGCCAAGGCCCGGAAGTATATCTATATCACCACCCCCTATCTGGTCATCGACGTGGCCACCAACACCGCCCTGTGCAACGCCGCCAAATCCGGGGTAGACGTGCGGATCATCACCCCCCATATCCCCGACAAGCGCTATGTCTTTGAGGTCACCCGGGCCCACTACCCGCCCCTGCTCAAGGCCGGGGTCAAGATCTACGAGTACACCCCCGGCTTCATCCACGCGAAAAACTTTGTGGTGGATGACCGCTTTGCTGTAGTGGGCACCATCAATTTGGACTATCGCAGCCTCTTCCTCCACTTTGAGGACGGCGTGTGGCTGTGCGAGGCCCCCTGCATCCATGACATCCGAGCCGACTTTGAGGAGACCCTGAAGGTGTGCGAGCGCATCTCTCTGCGCAAGCACCGGCGGCTCAACCCCCTGGTGCAGCTCTACCGCAACATTCTCCGCCTGTTCGCCCCTCTGATGTGACAAAAAACACGCGGGACACAGAAGTCATCTCTCTGTGTCCCGCGTGTTTTTATGCTTCCTCCAGTCCCAGCAGCTCCAGAGCCTCCGGGAGGGTGTAGCAGGTGTTGAGCACCTCCAGCAGGGCGTTGGCGCTCATGTGCTCCGGGAGGGCGAGCTTTTTCAGCAGCGCCTGGCGGCGCTGGGCGCTGTCCGGCCGCCCGGTGAGTCCCGCCACAAACAGGTCTCCCTTGGTGAGGGCAGCGCCTCCCTTCTCCGGCTCGGCCCCGTCCAGGAAGGTGGCCCCCGCCCGGCGCAGCACCTCCTCCAGCACCTTGGGAGGCATTCCCTCCACCCCCAGCTTGCCCTCCTTGCCCGCCTTGCGCTTGCGGCGCTCCTTGCCGTACACGTCGGGGATGTAGGCGTGTTTCAGGTATTTTCCTGGGATGGCGGCCTTGATGCGGTTGCGGATAACAAAGCCCGCCCCGTCCGAGTCCGTGAGGACGATGAGCCCACGGCGCTCCGCCGCCTTGCGCAGCAGGGCCATCCGTTCCGGGTCCTTGAAGATGCCAAAGCCCCGGGTCTCGATAATGAGGGTATCCACCACCTGGGAGAGGGTATTTTTATCGTAGCGCCCCTCCACGGCGATGGCCTCCTGAATTTTCAAATGCATGGCCGTCCCCTCAGTACCGCCGGGCCGCCCTGGGGTTGGCGGGGGTGGCCAGCTCCAGCAGCAGGCCGGTGAGCAGCTCCTGGCCGTCCTGGCCAGTAGACTTCATGGCCAGGTCCACCTGGCCGCACCGCACCACCGCCCGGCGGCACCAGCCCAGGGTGAAGCGCCGGGCGCTGGTGACCAGCTTTTCCGCCGGGTAGGGCTTGATGCCCCACAGGGCGGCCACATAGGACGGTCCCCTCCCCTGCTCCAGAGCCAGGCGGGCGGAGTAGAGCTGGCGCATCTGCCTCCCCAGGGACCACATGATCTTGATGGGGGCCTCCTGCATCTGATAGAGCTGCCCCAGCACCGAGGCCGCTTTGTCAAACTTTCCCTCGCCGATGGCGTCGGTCATGCGGAACACCACCGCGTCCAGCTGAGGGGTGGCCACCGCGTCGATGTCCTGGCGGGTGATGTGCACCCCCTTGGCGTAGGCGCCGATCTTCTCGATCTCCCCGATCAGGTTGGTCATCAGGTCGCCGCACAGGAAGATGAGGTCCAGGGCCAGCCGGGAGTCAATGTCCTTGCCCAGCGCCCGGAACCGCCGCCGCACCCAGTCGGCCAGATCTCCCTGGTCCTGGCGGACAAAGTTCACCACCGTCCCCGCCTGCTTGACGGCGGCGGCCAGCTTGGTGCGGGCGTCCATCTTGAAGGGAACCACGTCAAAGACAAAGACCAGGCACACATAGTCGGGCAGCTGGGCGAAAATCTTGCTGTAGGCCTCCCGGTCCTTCTCCCCCGCCTTGAAGAGGTCGAAGTCGGTGACCTGGATGAAGGTGTGCTCCGCCATCATGGGCAGGCAGTCAATGGCCTCCTCCAGGGCGTGGGGGGACATGTCCTTGGCGGCGATGGGGTGGAAGTTGAACTCCTCCATCCCCCCGGAGAGCACCTTCTCCCGGAGCTTCCCCAGGTAGTAGTCCCTCAAATAGGTCTCCTCTCCGTGGAGCAGGTACAGCCGCCCCGGCGTCCCCGCCGACAGGTCCTTCTTCAATTTCTGATATCCGGCCGTATCGGCCTTTCCTTTGGGGGGCATAACCCGCGCCTCCTTATGTTGAATCTGTTGTTTCGGTCTCCACGTCCGACCCCATCCGCAGGGTGATGGTCCCCTGGAGATCGGTGCGGTAGATGCGGCAGCCTGCTGCCGCTAGCCTCTCCAGGGTCTCCTGGGCGGGATGGCCGTAGGAATTGTGCTCCCCCACCGAGAGGAAGGCGTAGTCCGGGGCGGTGGCCGCCAGCAATTCCTCCGTGGTGGAGGCTTTCGAGCCGTGGTGGCCCGCCACCAGCACCTCCAGGTCGGGGAGCTGGGTATGGGCGAGGAGCTGCGGCTCCACGTCGGCGCCCATGTCGCCGGTGATGAGGGTGTCGAACTCCCCGGTGGAAATGAGGCAGGTGAGGCCCGCCTCGTTGGTTTCCCCCGCCCCCAGGGGGGCGTAGAGCTCCATGGTCCGGTCCTCGTCCAGAGTGAGGCATGTGTCCTGGCTCACCTCCAGGATCTCCACGCCCCGTTCCTGGGCATCCGCTAAAATTTCCTCCCGCAGGGGCTCCTCCTCCCCGGTGGCAGGCGGGATGGCAAGGGTGTCCACCTGTACCCGCTTCAAAAGCTCCGTCACCCCGTTGGCGTGGTCGGCGTGGAAGTGGGTGAGCACCAGCAGGTCCAGCCGCCCCACCCCGTAGTCCCCCAGAAAATCCGCCGCAAGGTCTCCGGCGCTGTCGTAGCTGTCGCCTCCGCAGTCCACCAGGCACAGAAAACGGCCGCTGCGCACCAGCACGCTCTGGCCCTGCCCCACGTCCAGGACCGTGACCGAGCCATCCCCCCACCAGAAGGTCCAGGCGTTGAAGAGCATGGCCAGGCACAGGGCGGACACGCCGCAGCAGGTGGGGATGATCCACCGCTTCTTCCCAGGCAAAATGGGGATGAGGAGGAGCATCAGGTATACCAGCACCAGCCAGGCCCGGTAATAGAAGCTCTGGGTGGTGACGGCGGAGAAGGGAACCCCCGACAGGCCGTCGATCACCCAGTTGAGGTAGCGCCCCAGAAGGGCGATGGGCTGGGCCACCAGGGCGGCCAGTTCCGGAATAAAAACACCCAGCGTGCCGATGACCACCCCCGCCCCAAACAAAAGGCCCACTGCCCACAGGGTGAGCAGGTTGGACAGAGGGGCAATGAGGGAGACGGACTGGAAATGGATGGCCGAGAGGGGCACCGTGAACACCGAGGCCCCCAGGGTGGTACAGAGGGTGGACATCACAAACCGGAGCACCACATAGACCGCCCACGGCAGCGTCCACCGCTCCGCTGTTCGGAAGGGCAGGCGGACCAGCAGGGCGGCATGGAGGGGCTGGGCACACAAAAAGATGCCCGCCACGGCGGCAAAAGACAGCTGGAGCCCGATGTGGGCCGCCGAAAAGGGGTTGTACAGCAGCAGAAGCAGGAGGGCCGTGCCCATGGAGGTAAACGCATCCCGCTCCCGGTAGAAGAGCGGTCCGATGTGCAGCAGCAAAATCATCACCGCCGCCCGCACCACCGATGGGGTACACCCGGCAATGAGGGTAAAGAGCAGGGTCACCGGGATGGTGACCAGGGCGGCCAGCCGCCGCCACCCGCCCAGCAGCAAAGAGACCAATCCGGCCAGAAAAGCCAGGTGCATACCGGACACCGCCACCGTGTGGCTCAGGCCGGAGCGCTGGAGGGAGGTGGTGAAGGGGTCGCTGAGGTTGTCCCGGTTGCCTGTCACCAGGGCCGACACCAGGCCGGACACATCCCCAGGGAATGCCTGGGCAATGCTCTCTTTCAACGCCCGGGACCACCAGGCGGGCAGGTCCCTCAAGGGGACCCGGTCAGGTCGCTCCACATCCAGGCGGCCGTAGGCCTCCCCCGTAAGGAAGATGCCCTTGGCGGTGTAGTAGGTGATCTTCTCCCCCGCCGAGGTCTCATCGGCCAAGGCGCAGTGGGCCACCGTCTCGATCCGGTCCCCGGGGCGCAGGTCGGCGCCCTGGTCGTCCACATAGAGGAGGATGGGCACCGTGACCCAGCTGTCGGTGTCCGCCCGGGCTAAAACCGAAAAGCCGCCGTAGTCGGTCTCCTGGGGCCACTGGGAGATGGTGGCGGTGAGGCGCACGGTCTTATCATCCAGATCCTGGGCGGGCGTCCAGAACACCCGGCTGTACCCCGCCGTCCAGAGAAAGCCCAGGGCCAGGCCGAAGGCGGCATACCGCGCCCTGGTGTTCCAGGACCGTGTCCGCAGGGCAGGCAGGAAGGTGAGGGCAAAGGCCAGGGCAAAGAGCCCGCCCAGGGGGAGCAAGAGGACCTCCAGGGGCAGGTAATTGGCACAGAACACCGCCCCGGCAAAGCAGAAGGACAGCACGGCCAGCCTGCTCACCCTCCATTCCCCCTTCCCCCATTCTGCCCTTCATTATAAAAGAATTTACAGTGGGATACAAGGAAATTTGTCGAATTGGGTCGAAGGCCTGGAAAACGGCAGGAAGCGGAGAGCCTTTCCCGGCTCTCCGCTTCCTGGAATTCAAAACACTTTGATGGCCCCGTCCACCTGCCTGGGGATCAGATCCATCCGCTGCAGGATGGGCAGCAGGGCCTGGAACAGAATATACAGCACCGCCGCCTTGGGGATGATGGTCACCAGGTTCTTGGTCAGGCTGGGAATAAACCAGGCCCAGTATACGCCTCCCCGGACCATCACCGTCCAAACCGTGCCCATTATGGCGTTGACCAGCACATTTACCAGCAGATTGGCCAGCACCAGCCGCCACACGGTGATCCGCGCCCGGTAGAAGCACAGGGCGTACACCAGCACCCCAGCCATGGTGGACAGGGTGTAGCCGGGGAAAAAGTCCCCGGAGGGCTGGAGGATGAAGCCCAGGATGTCCTCTACAAAGCCGAAGAGCAGGCCCAGAGTGGGACCGCACACCAGGGCGCACAGGCTCCGGGCCAGAAAGCCCCAGGTGAGTTTGGTGTGGGCGATGGGGATTCCGGGGATCAAAGAGAGCACCCGGGTCATGGCCACCATCAGGGCCGCAAACAGCAAAAGTTTCAGCACCTTGGCACAGTGGTTGGCCTCCCGCCAGTAGGCGGGGGTGAAGGGCGTTCGGTACAGGTTCATGGGGATGCGGGTGTGAGACATAAAAAAACCTCCTGTCTGTTTTGGCAGCCCGGGTTCGGGATTGCCGCACAGATGGGAGGAAAATATGGTTTGTTCGCCCCGTCCTTGCGGCAGCGGGATGCGAAACACACACTGCCGCCCGCCCAAAGGCGGACTGTTCGTCCGGCGGACAACTCCCCGTCCCGCCGACACTAAGGCGCTACACGTCCAGCACGCATGTTTCTACTCTGCCGTGGCTAGTGTACTCCATATGTGGGGAAAACGCAAGGGAAACTTTCCCGCCCTTGACGGCCCGGCCCCTTTCTTAGTATGATAGAGAGGAAAAATCTACTGTTTCGAGGTGTCTTATGGACCTTTGCAATATCAACGACATCAAAGCCCTGCTGGCCCGCCACGGGTTCCGCTTCTCCAAATCCATGGGCCAGAACTTCCTCATTGAGGACTGGGTGCCCCGGGACATCGCCGACGCCTCCGGCGCCGATACCGGCGTGGGCGTGGTGGAGGTAGGCCCCGGCATCGGCCCCCTCACCCGGGCGCTGTCCCGGCGGGCGGACAAGGTGGTCTCCATTGAGCTGGACCGCTCCCTGCTGCCGATCCTGGCCGAGACTCTCTCTGACTGCCCCAACGCGGAGATCTACCCCGGGGACGTGCTGAAAACCGACCTGCCCGGCCTGGTGGCGGAAAAGCTGCCCGGCCTGCGTCCCATCGCCTGCGCCAACCTGCCCTACAACATCACCACCCCCGCCATTACCGCCCTCATCGAGGCGGGCTGCTTTGGCTCCATCACGGTGATGATCCAGCGGGAGGTGGCCCGGCGGATCTGCGCCGCCCCCGGCACCAGCGACTACGGGGCCTTTTCGGTCTACTGCCAGTATCACACCCGGCCGGAGATCCTCTTCGACGTGCCCCCCACCTGCTTTATCCCCGCCCCCAAGGTGACCTCCTCGGTGCTGCGGATGGTGCCCCAGTCCCCGCCCCCTGAGGTGGACGATCCCAAGCACTTCTTCCAGGTGGTACGGGGCGCCTTTGCCCAGCGGCGGAAAACCCTGCTCAACAGTTTAAGCTCCGCGTTAGGAGGCATCTGTACCAAGGAAGACATTGCAAAGGCCATCGCCCAGTGCGGTTTGCCGGAGAATATTCGGGGCGAGCGGCTGTCTATCGCCGACTTCGCCGCCCTCTCCAAGGCTCTGCGGACGCCGGAACCCTCTTCCCGTTAAATTGGAACAAAACCCAGGCATTGGATAGCAAAACAGCAATATCGACTATAACTAAATTGCAATTCCCAAAAGAATTGACTTTATTGCCAACTCCGTGTATTATTATTGTGTTTTGGGACTTCTCTGAGCGGTGCAGGCGCTGGCCTGCCCGTGGGAAGATCATTATAGAAAAGAGGTCATGCAATTATGGCAACCATTGATCTGAGCAAATATGGAATCACCGGTACCACTGAGATCCTCCACAACCCCTCTTACGAGACTCTGTTTGAGGAGGAGACCAAGCCCGGTCTGGAAGGATACGACAAGGGGCAGGTCACCGATCTGGGCGCCGTCAATGTTATGACCGGTATCTATACCGGCCGTTCTCCCAAGGATAAGTTTATTGTTATGGACGATACCTCCAAGGACACCGTGTGGTGGACCTCCGAGGAGTTCAAGAACGACAACAAGCCCGCCTCCCAGGAAGCTTGGGACGCCTGCAAGAAGCTGGCTCAGGAGGAGCTGTCCAACAAGCGTCTGTTCGTTATGGACGTGTTCTGCGGCGCCAACCACGACTCCCGTATGGCCATCCGCTTCATCATGGAGGTGGCCTGGCAGGCTCACTTCGTGAAGAACATGTTCATCGAGCCCACCGCCGAGGAGCTGGAGAACTTCGAGCCTGACTTTATCTCCTACAACGCCGCCAAGGCCAAGGTCACCAACTACAAGGAGCTGGGCCTCAACTCCGAGACCGCTGCCATCTTCAACCTCACCTCCCGGGAGCAGGTCATCCTGAACACCTGGTACGGCGGCGAGATGAAGAAGGGCATGTTCTCCATGATGAACTACTACCTGCCCCTGAAGGGCATGGCCTCCATGCACTGCTCCGCCAACACCGATATGAACGGCGAGAACACCGCTCTGTTCTTCGGCCTGTCCGGCACCGGCAAGACCACCCTGTCCACCGATCCCAAGCGTCTGCTCATCGGCGATGACGAGCACGGCTGGGACGACAACGGCATCTTCAACTTCGAGGGCGGCTGCTACGCCAAGGTCATCAACCTGGACAAGGAAGCTGAGCCCGACATCTATAACGCCATCAAGCGCAACGCTCTGCTGGAGAACGTCACCGTGGACGAGAACGGCCACTGCGACTTCGCCGACAGCTCCGTCACCGAGAACACCCGTGTCTCCTACCCCATCGACCACATCGAGAAGATCGTGCGTCCTGTGTCCGCCGGCCCCGACGCCAAGAACGTGATCTTCCTGTCCGCCGACGCCTTCGGCGTGCTGCCCCCCGTGTCCAT
>CALWYB010000028.1 GCA_944385665.1 uncultured Oscillospiraceae bacterium | reverse complement strand
TGGAGCGGGGGTTCTTACTGGTGGTTTTCTGGTCGATGGAGATGGCGGGAGAGAGGCCGTCGATGTAGTCCACGTCGGGCTTCTCCATCTGGCCCAGGAACATCCGGGCGTAGGAACTCAGCGACTCCACATACCGGCGCTGTCCCTCCGCGTAAATGGTGTCAAAGGCCAGGGAGGACTTACCCGACCCGGACAGGCCGGTGAGCACCACCAGCTTGTCCCGGGGGATGGTCAGGTCGATGTTTTTCAGGTTGTTCTCCCGGGCCCCTTTGATCTCAATAAAATTCTGCATGGCGTTGTTTCCTCTATCTTGATCTCTCCCCACAGCGGGGGATATTTGTTACTCTCGCAGCAGCACAACCGCCGCTAAAATGCTCACCACACCCAGAGCGGTGGAGGCGTCCATGGTCTCATGAAAGACCAGCACCCCCACCAGGGCGGCCACCACCGGCTCCACGGAGGCCAGGATGGCGGCCTTACCGCTGTCGATGCGGGCCAGGCCGGCGGTGTACAGCAGGTAGGGCAGCACGGTGGACACCACCACCAAAGCGGCGGCGGCTCCCAGCAGCCGGGGCTGGGCAGTCAGCACGGCCAGCTCCCCCGGGCGCAGGAACACCAGGGCGGCCAGACCGGCAAAGACGAAGGTGTACAGGGTGACGGTGTAGGGACCGTAGTGTTTTAAGGCAAAGCGGCCGAAGATGGAGTACAGGGCGTAGAAAAATCCGGCTCCCAGCCCCAGCAGCAGTCCCTGCCCCGTCAGGCTGGCTCCGCCGCTCCAAAGCCCCGCCACACAGGCGCAGCCGAAGAAGGTCAATGCCAGGGCAAGGAGTTTCCGCTTTGTGATCTTGTCCCGCCACAGCAGGGCGGACAGCAATACCACAAAGGCGGGAGAGGTGTAGAGCAAAATGGCGGCCACCGCCAGGGAGCACTGCTCCTGGCAGCTGAAGTAGCACCAGGTGAAAAACACCACGCTCACCACGCCGGTGCCGAAAAACCATCCCAGGTGCCTCGCCTGCACCCGGAAGGCCTCCCGTTTCCACACCGCCAGCACCAGGGCCAGCACCACAAGGCCGCCCAAATTGCGCACCAGCACGATGCTCTCCGGTCCCAGCTCAGCCCCCAGCAGGGCCCGGTTGAACAGGCCGATCAGCCCCCACAGGCTGGCCCCCGCCAGCACCAGGCCGGAGCCGCCCCGCCGCTGTGTCTCTTCCTTCACTCCACTTTTCCCCCCTGTCATCCATCTGCTGTCTGTACCCTGGGTGGTCAGGTCCATACGCTGTTCAGACACATCAAATAGAGCGCCAGACACACCACTGCCACCCCGGCCCACTCAATATGCTCCATCGCAATATAAAAGTCAGACGGCTCCGCGTCCTCCCGGTTCCGCACCCGTCCCAGCAAGGACAGGCGGAAAAAGAATCCGGGCAAATAGATCTGGAAGATGTTCAGCGCTGCAAGCAGGGTGACCACCAGGTACAACAGCACACTGCCCCGGTGGGTGATCTCCGGGGCCAGCACCACCTGGGCCAGAACCGCCGGAGATGGGGCATGGTACTCCTGCCGGCTGACCTCTTCGCCGCTGCCGTTCAGGATGGTCCCGCCGCTGGTGACCGCGTAGATGTCCAGACTCATCACGGGCTCGCCGTTCTCCTGGTACAGGCTGACATAGGAATTGGGCTCGTAACCGCCCCGGAAGAGCAGTACATCTCCCTGGGTAATCTCAATGCCCACGGCGTTCTTCCGCTGGGCCGGAGCGGCGGAGGGGTCCTCCGTCACCTGATAGGGACCGTAGGAGTAGTCTCCCCACTGACAGGCCACTTCACCCGTGGGGGAGACGGTAAATCGGGTCCTCTCCCCGTCCACCTTGCCTTCGTAGATCTGAGTCTCCCCCTCCCTGCGGGCATAGAGGAACCCATCCTGATACTCCAGCCCGGGACGGACGGCGGCCACCACGTTGGCCACCAGGAAACACAGAATCTCCAATACCATAATCACCAGCAGCACCTGCCGGTAGCGGGACAGCTCCTTCCAGTTTGCTTTCAGCGCGGTCATGAAACACCCTCCTTATTCCATTCGGGGTCACCCGGGTCGATTGCAGCTTGTGGTTGGGAGAGACAGGGCCGTTACTCCACCGTCACGTCGGCGGTGGTGCCCCCCACCAGGGCAATGAGGTCCGCGGGATTGAGCTGCACCTGATAGCCGATTTTCCCCGCGGACACCATAATGCTGTCGATGATCTCCGCCGTCTCGTGGAAGACGGTGGGGTACTGCTTCTTCATCCCCACCGGGGAGCAGCCCCCGTGGACGTAGCCGGTAAGGGGCAGCAGCTCCTTCTGGTGGAGCATGGCGATGGACTTCTCCCCCACCGCCTTGGCCGCCTTCTTCAAGTCCAGGCTATCCCCCACCGGGATATCAAACACGTAAATGGCCTTGGAGGCCCCCCGGGCCACCAGGGTCTTGAACACGCACTCCGGGTCCTGGCCCAGGGAACGGGCCACACTGACCCCGTCCACCGCCACGCCCTCCTCGTGAGGATAGGTGTGGGGGGTGTAGAGAATGCCCTTCTGTTCCAAAATGCGCATGACGTTGGTCTTTTCTTCTTTTTGCTTTGCCATGGGTGTCATTCCTCGGTTTCTGTAAAATAGCAGTCCTCCCGCCATTTGGCGGGGTTGGTGTGGACATAGTCCCAAATTCTCAGATAGTCCGCCTCATTGCGGACGATGTGGTCGTGGTAGCCCCGCTGCCAAATGGACTGTCCGAACTGTTGGGTAATGCTACGTTTGAAATAACGCACTAATTGGGGAAGTGATGTCTGCTCTCCCTTTTGCGTAGGGGCCGGTGTCCTCACCGGCCCGTCTGCCGGAATTCGAAAGAGAATGTGGACATGATTGGGCATTACTACATATTGGTCCACCGACGGCATGTGAGCCAGCACGTCGTCCACTACCTTTCCTATGTCGGAGAGCGCTACCTGCGGGGCGATGAGGACATCGCCCCCTACGCTCCGACCAAGGATATGCTGTTTACCCTTGGTGCAGATAGTCACAAAATAATATCCCGGCTGGCTGTAATCATATCCGGTGAGGCGGTTTGGTTTTCGGGAAGGTCTGTCCATAAATCACTGCCCACGCAGTTCGATGATCTGATCCCGCAGGGTAGCGGCCAGCTCGAACTCCAGCATTTTCGCCGCCGCCCCACGGGCTTCGCCCGCAGGGACCCCATCTATTTTTTATCCTTGGCGGAAATGAATTCCGCCTGCGGCAAGATTTTGGCTGCGCCAAAATGCTTGTACGCCCCTCTGGGGCGCCCGCGCCGTGCGCGGGAAAGAGGCGGCCCTTACTGCCCACGCAGTTCGATGATCTGATCTCTCAAAGTAGCGGCCAGCTCGAATTCCAGCATTTTTGCCGCCTCTTTCATGGCCTTCTCCAGGCGGGCGATCTCGGCGGCCTTCTCCTGTTTGCTCATGGCCTTCACCCGGCCTTGGCGGGACTGGGAGGGTTCGTCCGCCGGGGCGGAGATCTCCAGCAGATCCCGCACCGACTTGATGACCGTCTTGGGCACAATGCCGTGCTCCTGGTTGTAGGCGTCCTGTTTCTGGCGGCGGCGCTCCGTCTCGTCCATGGCCCGGCGCATGGAGGGGGTGATGGTGTCGGCGTACATGACCACCATGCCCTCGGCATTTCGGGCCGCCCGGCCGATGGTCTGGATAAGGGAGGTCTCCGAGCGGAGAAAGCCCTCCTTGTCCGCGTCCAGAATGGCCACCAGGGACACCTCGGGCAGGTCCAGGCCCTCTCTCAGAAGATTGATACCAACCAAAACATCGAAGGTCCCCAGGCGAAGGTCCCGGATGATCTCCATGCGCTCCATGGTGTCCACGTCGTGGTGCATGTAGCGCACCTTGATGCCGTTGTTCTGCAAATAGTCGGTGAGGTCCTCCGCCATCTTCTTGGTGAGGGTAGTGACCAATACCCGCTCTTTCCGGGCGGTGCGGGCGTTGATCTCGCCGATCAGGTCGTCGATCTGGCCCTCCACCGGCCGCACCTCGATCTTGGGGTCCAGCAGACCGGTGGGCCGGATGACCTGCTCCACGATCTGGCCCGACCGGGTGCGCTCGTACTCGCCGGGGGTGGCGGAGACGTAGATGACCTGGTTGAGCCGCTGTTCAAACTCGTCAAACTTCAACGGCCGGTTGTCGTAGGCGCAGGGCAGGCGGAAGCCGTAGTCCACCAGGGTGGTCTTTCGTGCCCGGTCCCCGTTGTACATGGCCCGCACCTGGGGCAGGGTGACGTGGCTCTCGTCGATAAAGAGGACAAAATCCTTGGGGAAGTAGTCCAGCAGAGTGTGGGGCGGGGAGCCCACCGGCCGTCCCTCAATGACCCGGGAGTAGTTCTCGATGCCGGAGCAGTAGCCCAGCTCCTGCATCATCTCCACGTCGTACATGGTGCGCTGCTTGATGCGCTGGGCCTCGATGAGCTTGTTTTCCTTTTCAAAGTAGGCCATCCGCTCCTCCAGTTCCTTGTAGATCTCCTGGACGGCGGCGTCCATCTTCTCCTTAGGGGTGACATAGTGGGTGGCGGGCCAGATGGGGATGTGGCTGAGCTTGCGGATGGGGGAGCCGGTGACCACATTGATTTCCGAGATGCGGTCGATCTCGTCCCCAAAAAACTCCACCCGGATGGCGGTGTCCTTCCAGTAGGCGGGCCACACCTCCACCGTGTCTCCCCGCACCCGGAACATGTTGCGCTCAAAGGCGATGTCGTTGCGCTCGTAGCGGATGGCCACCAGCCGCTTTAAAAACTCGTCCCGCTCCAGGGTGTCCCCCACCCGGAGAGAGACCATCATCTTGGCAAAGTCCTCCGGCTCGCCCAGGCCGTAGATGCAGGAGACGGAGGAGACCACGATCACATCCCGCCGCTCCAGCAGGGAGGCAGTGGCACTCAGCCGCAGGCGGTCGATCTCCTCGTTGATGGCCGAGTCCTTCTCAATAAAGGTGTCGGTGTGAGGGATGTAGGCCTCGGGCTGGTAGTAGTCGTAGTAGGAGACAAAATACTCCACCGCGTTGTTGGGGAAAAACTCCTTGAACTCAGCGCACAGCTGGGCGGCCAGGGTCTTGTTGTGGGCCAGCACCAGGGTGGGCCGCTGGACCTGCTCGATGATCTTGGCCATGGTGAAGGTCTTGCCCGAGCCGGTGACGCCCAGCAGGGTCTGCTCGTCCAGACCCATCTCGATGCCCCGGGACAGGGCCTCAATGGCCTGGGGCTGATCCCCCGACGGCGTATATTCGGAAACCACTTCAAATCTGGGCATGTGCTCCCTCCTCCGGCATATGACTGGTCTTATCATTATATCAGAACTAATGTTCTACGGCAATAAAAACTTGCGCCTCCCCCCTAGTGTTCCGGGAGAGGCGCAGTGGTTATACAAATTTCAGGCCCCGCAGCTTTCGGCTCTCGCCCATGGCCACCATATCTCCGTCCACAAAGACCAGGTGGTCCACCAGCTCGATGCCGATGGGGGCCAGGATGGCCCGCAGGGTGTCGGTGGTCAGCCAGTCGGCCTGGGAGGGGATGGCCAGGTTGCTCACGTGGTTGTGGGCCACGTAGACCCGGGCGGCCCGCAGGCCCATGGCCTCCTCGGCGATGCGCCGGGCGTTCATCTCGGCCATCTGGATGCTGCCCTCGGCCACCTTCCGCACCCCTAGCACCTGGCGCTTGCCGTCCAGACACAGAACGTACACCATCTCATTGCGCGCCCCGAAGAAGTAGGGCTCCAGCCAGGGGTAGGCGTCCTCCGGGCTGTTGACCACATCGTTGAGGCGGGTGCGGCTGGCCTGGTAGCGGCCCAGCACCGCCGGAAGCATCCGCAGAAACACCGCCGTGTGCTCCCCCACTCCCTTCACCTTGCACAGCTCCTCCACCGAGGCGTCCAGCACCCCGGACAGGGAGCCGAACTGCTCGATAAGCTCGTGGGCCAGGCCGTTCACATCTCCCTGAGGGATCGTGTAGAAGAGCAGCAGCTCCAGCACCCGGTGGTCGGGCCAGCCCTCGATCCCCCGGGCCAGGAATTCCTGCTTCATCCGCTGACGGTGACCGGTATGGGTAGCCATGGGGATCGCTTCCTTTCTCTAAACGCTTACTTCTTGGCGCCGTACTCCGCCAGATAAGCTTCCATCTTGGCCTTCATCTCGTCGTCGATATACACCTTGCCGTCCACAGGGTTGTTGTGGAGGAAGTCGATGACCTCCCGCACGGTGACGATGGGGAAGACCTGGATGCCGTAGTCCTCCCGCAGCTCGTCCAGGGTGGAGCAGTCCCGGGTGCCCCGCTCCATGCGGTCCACCGAGACAAACAGGGCCTTCATATGCACGTCGGCCACGTGCTTGAAGAGCTCAATGGACTCCCGCACGGCGGTACCGGCGGTGACCACGTCCTCGATGATGGCCACGTTGTCCCCGTCCTGGGGCTTGTAGCCCACCATGGAGCCGCCCTCGCCGTGGTCCTTGGCCTCCTTGCGGTTGAAGCAGTAGGGCAGGTCCCGGCCATAGTTGCGGTACAGGGAGGCGGCGGCAGACACCGCCAGAGGGATGCCCTTGTAGGCAGGGCCGAAGAGGCAGGTGATGCCCTCGGGCATGTGCTCCTGGATGCAGGCGGCATAGTAGTCGCCCAGCTTGGCGGCCTGAGCGCCGGTCTTGTAGTTGCCGGTGTTGACAAAGTAGGGGGTCTTGCGGCCGGACTTGGTGGTAAAGTCCCCGAAGGTCAGTACGCCGGAGCGCACCATAAAGGTAATAAATTCTTCCCGATATGTCATCGCTGTTCCCTCACTGTTCTTTGTTTGTATCGGGGATGGCATCCCCGTCAGAAATCATTGTATTATACCACTTTCTCCTCCGAGAGACAAGAACATACCCCTGTTTTTTCCTCTCTCCTCTCCCGCCCGTCTCTCTCTTTACGGACCTGCCCCTTCCTGATATAATAATGGTATCCTACATGTATGTTCTGTCCCGTTCTGGAGAAAGGAACCCCGGTATGTCAAAATTGTTGATGCGCCTCTATCACGCCGTCTCCAAAGCCCTGGGGGTCCTGCCGCCGGTACCCCGCAATCTGGTGATCACCCTGGTGTTTCTCTGCATCGCCTATGTGGTCAGCAGCATCCTGCTGGGCCACACCGGTGCGGAGAACAACTCCGCCCTGGTGTTCGTGCTGGCGGTGGTGTTTATCTCCTTTCTCACCGACGGATACGCCTACGGCATTGCCGCCTCTCTGGTGGGCGCCTTCTGCATCAACTACTACTTCATGTTCCCCTACCGGGTCTTCTCCCTGAGCTACGCCGGCTACCCGGTGGCCATGGTGAGCATGGTGTTTATCTCCTGGATGGTGTGTGCCCTCACCTCCCGGGTGAAGCTCCAGGCCATGGAGGCCATCAAGCGGGAGCAGAACACGAAAGCCCTCTACGAGCTCAACGCCCGCCTCAACGAGGAGAAAAACGCCATCCAGCTGGAGGCTGACCGGGAGGCCATCCGAGGCAACATCCTGCGGGCGGTGTCCCACGACCTGCGCACCCCCCTCACCGCCATCTCCGGAGCCGCCACCGTGCTGCTCTCGGCGGAGGAAGTGAAAAACTCGGAAAAGAACCTCTCCCTGGTGCAGGACATCAAAAGCGACGCCGACTCCCTCATCGCCATGGTGGAAAACCTGCTGTCCATCACGAAGATCCGGGACGGCACCATGCCCCTGAACAAACAGGAGGAGATGCTGGAGGAGGTGGCGGGAGACGCCCTGCTCACCATCCGCCGCCGCTTTCCCACCTACCACATCTCCCTGGACCTGTCGGAGGATATTCTCTACCTGCCCATGGAGCCCATGCTCATCAAGCAGGTGATCGTCAACCTGCTGGAAAACGCCATCCGCCACTCCGGCGACCACGATCACATCCGCCTGCACCTGTTCCGCCAGGACGACTGGGCGGTGGTGGAGGTGCGGGACCGGGGCAAGGGCATCTCCCCAGAGGTGCGCCAGGCGGTGCAGTCGGGCCGTCCCCTGTCCACCCGGCTGTCCGACGACTCGTCCCGGGGCATGGGCATCGGCCTGTCCGTCTGTCAGAGCATCATCAAAGCCCACAACGGCTTCTTTGCCGCCGGCAACGACCCGGAGGGCGGAGCGGTCTTTCGCTTCGGCCTGCCAATGGAGGAAACCAACGATGAATGAAAAACGCGTGATCCTCGTCATCGAGGATGAAAAGACCATCAGCAACTTTATCTGCCGCGCTCTTACCGCCAACGACTACAAGGCCATCCCCGCCTTCAGCGGCAAGGAGGGGCTGTCCCTGTTCTTCTCCCACGGCCCCGACCTTATCCTGCTGGACCTGGGGCTGCCCGACATGGACGGCATGGAGATTTTGAAGGAGGTCAGCGGCCTGCCCCAGGAGACCCCGGTCATCATCATCTCTGCCCGGGACCGGGAGTCGGAAAAGGTAAAGGCCCTGGATATGGGGGCGGACGACTACATCGTCAAGCCTTTCGGCGTCTCGGAGCTGCTGGCCCGCATCCGCACCACCCTGCGCCGCAGCGACCGGCTCAAGCTGTCCCAGGGTTCCCAGAAGGATGTGTACCACATCAAGGACCTGACGGTGGACATCGCTAAGCACCAGGTGCTGCTCAATGGGGAGGAGATCCACTTCACCCAGAACGAGTTCAAGATCCTGGAGCTTCTGTGCATCCACGCCGGCAAGGTCCTGACTTATGACTTCATTCTGGAACACGTTTGGGGCCCTTACGGCGGCACCAGCAACCAGATCCTCCGGGTCAACATGGCCAACATCCGCCGGAAATTGAAGGAAAATCCCTCCGATCCCAAGTACGTCCTCACCGAGCTGGGCATCGGCTACCGCATGCTGGAAGATTGAAACCAGGCCCCAGGTATCCGGAGATACCTGGGGCCTTTACAACATTTTAACAGCAGATTTTTCTTCATTAACACCGCTTTAATCTTGGGCAGGCTATAATAAAATTTGTTGAAGGGCTTCTCTTCCAACCCGTCAACAAGGCTTTACGTAGCCGGCGTGCGGGGGTTCCTCACTTCCCCCCGAACGTCCCCCATCCAGGCGTGTGTGCCCACGGTTTTCTTCTCTCTCCAAAATCCGCGCGGCCAAGTCCTCCACGCCCGGCCATGATTCGCGGCCCTCTTTCCGCCAAAAGAGGGCCGCCTTTTTTACGCAAAAGGGGCCTTTGCTACGGAGGAAGCAGCACCTGGCGCAGCTTGTCCACCGCCCGGCGCTCCAGGCGGGAGATCTGCACCTGGGACACCCCCAGCACCCGGGCGGTGTTGGTCTGGGTGAGCCCCTTGTAGTAGCGCAGCAGCAGCACCTGCCGCTCCCGTTCCGGCAGCTGCTCCAGCGCCCCCCGCAGGGCGATGCGCTCCACCAGCCCCTCTTCCATCCCCCCGGCGCTGAGCACTCCCTCCAAGGTGAGGCCGCCCTCTCCGGTCTCTGTTTGCAGGGAGATCACCGGGTCGGAGGCGGTCTCGGCGGCGGCGATCTCCTCGGGGGTGAGTCCCGTGGCCTCCGCCAGTTCGGACAAGACGGGCTCCCGCCCCAGTTGGCCCCACAGCTGGCTGCGTGCCCCCCGGATGAGGGCGCCCCGCTCTTTCAGGCCCCGGCTCACCTTCACCGCCCCGTCGTCCCGCAAAAAGCGCCGGATCTCCCCGGCGATCTTGGGCACCGCGTAGGTGGAAAACTGGGTGCCGAAGGAGGGGTCAAAGCCCCGCACCGCCTTCAAAAATCCCAGACATCCCAGCTGATACAGGTCGTCCGGCTCCACCCCACGGCCGTAGTAGCGGCGCACCACCGACCAGATGAGGCCGTTATTCTCCTCCAGCACCTGCTCACAGGCCTTGTTGTCTCCCTCCCGAGCAGCTTGCAGCAGTTCCGGCGCGGTGGCTGTGCCGCTCATCGCCCCAGACGGCGGGCGATCTGCCGCCGCATGGTGACGGTGGTCCCCTTTCCCGGGGCGGAGCGCACCTTCAGGGTGTCCATAAAGCTCTCCATGATGGTAAAGCCCATGCCGGAGCGCTCCTCGCTGCCGGTGGTGAACAGGGGGGTGCGGGCCTGCTCCACGTCGGCAATTCCCACGCCCCAGTCCTTCACCACGATCTCCAGCTCATTTCCCTCCCGGAATCGCAGCTTCATGACGATCTTGCCCAGCCGGTCGGGGTAGGCGTGGACGATGGCGTTGGTCACCGCCTCGCTGACAGCGGTCTTGATGTCGTTGATCTCCTCCAGGGTGGGGTCCAGCTGGGCGGCAAAGCAGGCCGCCGCGGTGCGGGCAAAGCCCTCGTTGGCTGAGCGGCTGGAGAACTCCAGGGTGACGTAATTTTCCACCTTCATATGTATCCCCTCTTTCATTGGAAGCGAATGAGCTTATTGAGGCCCGCGGTATCAAACACTCTCCGGGCCTGCTCCGGGGTGTTCACCACCGTCATGGCGCCCTGGATCTGGGCCATGCGGCGGCTGGCCCGGAGCAGAACGGCGATCCCCGAGCTGTCGGTAAAGGTCAAGCCCCCCAGGTCCAGGGTCAGAGTGCGGGGCAGGGCGGCGTCGATCTGCCGGTCCAGCTCCTCCATAACCTCCTTGGCCCGGTGGTGGTCCAGCTCTCCCCCAATGGCGGCGGTAAGGTGCCGCCCCTCTTCTGTACAGGTCACTGCCATGGTATTCTCTCCTCTCCCCTCCCGCCGGGACGGGGCAAAATCAAAGCGCCCGCGGCCTTCCGGCCGGGACGCTTCCGATTATAGGGCATGTCCCCCGTCACATTCCCCTGTATTCTGTCGCCCCGTGACTGGGGACGTATTTTTTCCACCGTTTTGGGCAGGCTGTGGAAACATCGGTTTACAAATCCCCGCCGGGGCGGTATCATGGAAAGGAATCTGCCGTTTCAGCGGCTTTCGGGAGGCTCCACCGTGTCCAAACAGATCCATCTCACCTCCGGCCCCATCACCAGCCAGCTCATCCGGCTGTGTCTGCCCCTGCTGGCGGCCAATGTGCTCCAGCAGCTGTACAACATCATCAACTCCCTCATCGTCCGCCACTACATCGGCGGCGACGCCTTTGCCGCCTTAGGGGTAGCCGAGAGCGTTATGAACCTGTTCATCTACGTCATCACCGGGGCCTGCATGGGCGCGTCGGTACTGGTGGCCCGGTTCTTCGGGGAGCAGAACTTTCCCCGCCTGCGCCGGCAGATGTTCGTCTCCGGCGTGCTCATTGGGGGCACCACCCTGGTGGCCGTCACCCTGACCCAACTGTTTCTGCCCCAGCTGCTCCGGCTCATCTCCACCCCGGAGGAGCTGATGGCGGACACCACCGCCTACCTGCGGGTCATTTTGATTAGCATGCTCTTCACCTTCGCCTACAACTACCTGGCCGCCACCCTGCGGGCCATCGGCAACACCAAGGCGGCGTTGTATTTTCTGCTCGCCTCCCTGGGCTATAACCTGGTGGCCGCCTGGGTACTGGTGGCCCAGATGGAGCTGGGCATTGTGGGCACCGCCCTGGCCACCTCCAGTGCCCAGCTGCTCTCCGCCCTGCTGTGCCTGCTCTATATGGGCAAAAAGCTGCCCTTCCTGCGGATGAGCCGGGAGGACATGCACCTGGAGCCCACCCTCATGCGGCTCACCACCAGCTACGCCGCCGTGGCTGCCCTTCAGCAGTCCAGCCTGTACCTGGGCAAGCTGATGGTGCAGAGCGCGGTCAACGGCATCAGCACCGCCGCTATCTCCGCCTTCACCGCCACCACCCGGGTGGAGAACTTTACCCAGGCCTTTGGCATCAGCGCCTGTGAGGCCATCGCCATCTTTGTGGCTCAGAACCAGGGGGCCAGGCAGTACCGTCGGGCCAACCGGGGCTTTCTCCGGGGCTTTGCCATCACCACCGCCATCGGCGTGGGCTTCTCCGTGCTGCTGGGCCTGTTCGCCCGGCCTATGGTCGCTCTTTTCCTGGGCGACGACCTGCAAAGCATCCCCCTGGGTGTCTCCTACCTGCGGCTTATGGCCTGGTTCTACTTCTTGTCCTTCATCGGCCACTCCTATGTGGGCCACTACCGAGGCATTGGCCGGATGAATATCACCTTCTTCGGCACTACCCTGCAAATCATCGTGCGGGTGATCGGCACCTACCTGCTGGTGGGCGCTATGGGATTGGACGCGGTGGCCCTGTCCACCGGTCTTGGCTGGGTGGTCATTGTGATTTTCCACTCCACCGTCTACCTGCTGGAGCGGCGGGGCATCGGCTATCATCTGCCCACCGAGGACGGCGAACTGCCGGAACAGGCATAAAAAAATCGGCGAACCGAATTGGTTCGCCGATTTTTTGTTCGTGTCGAAAGA
Organism: uncultured Oscillospiraceae bacterium; assembly: GCA_944385665.1. Taxonomy (GTDB): domain Bacteria; phylum Bacillota; class Clostridia; order Oscillospirales; family Oscillospiraceae; genus Lawsonibacter. Next base: position 19,474 of record CALWYB010000028.1, on the reverse strand, counting down.
AAACTGTCCTGGTTCTGCCCAGAAGCAAAGCGCAGCTTTGCACAAAGTTCTTTTGCCTACTTTTCTTTCAAGAAAAGTAGGTCAAGAAAGCGTAAAAGAGCCGCGCACCAGGACCTTCACCGTACCGGAACCGGCGGTGATGTAGTGGTCGGTCATGGTGGCCATGTACAGGTGATTCTGCACTAGGGCGCCGCCGCTGTTCAGGTTCCCGCCAGAGGTGGTGTCCACCAGGGCGGGATTGACCGCCGCGCCGGCGGTGGCGCTGCCTACCCGGAGCATGACCTCTGCTCCCAGTCCCAGGTTCAGGCGCTGTCCCGCGGACAGGGTAACTACCTGATAGGAGGCGCTGCCGCCGGTGCCCGACTGACCGGCCAGCTGCTCAAACTGCTTGGTAAGCTCCGCACTCTTGGCGTCCGCCTTCTCCTGGGTGGACTTCTCCAGGTCGGGGAGGAACTTTTCGGTGAGGTAGCTCAGGGTGACCAGGGGGTCGCTCTGGTCTCCCGCCGCCAGCGCCACCGCGCCCGCCGCCAGGCAGGTGCCGGCCAGACAGAAGGCGGCCAGACGGATCTTCCAGGTTCCCTTTTTCTTCATTCCATGTACTCCTTTGTCGTCGCGTTTCCTATGTAAACCGCCCGCAGGCGGTTCCCCTCCCGGTCTACACCATGGTCTCCGGATGGAGGCCAAAGCTGACCGCGATGGCGTTATCTACCTTTTTCATCGCCTTGTCGTCCACCTTCCCCATGTGCTCCCGCAGACGCCGCTTATCCAGGGTGCGGATCTGCTCCAGCAGGACGATGGAGTCCTTGGGCAGCCCGCAGCTGAGGGCGGACAGAGGGATGTGAGTGGGCAGCTTGGCCTTCCCGGTCTGGGAGGTGATGGCCGCGGCGATGACAGTGGGGCTGTGGCGGTTGCCGGTGTCGTTCTGCACGATGAGCACCGGACGCACGCCGCCCTGCTCACTGCCCACCACCGGGCTGAGATCGGCGTAAAAAATGTCGCCTCGTTTCACACTGTTATCCACGTACATTCACACTCCGCTGGAAAATAGTACGCGTTACCGGGCCTTCCCGGCCCTTTATGTAACGCTGTACTATGATTCTCCCACGGAGCGGAGGAGATTATACGTTTCCGGGGTTCAAAAATTTTGCCTCCGCGCCTTTCCTGCCGCAGGCGGACCGCCTGCCGCTCCAAGCCATCCTATGCCGCCTCAGGGCGGCTGGGCACTCAGGGCAGATAGATGCGGGGTACGCGGGGATTGAGGTCACAGAGCAGCTCATAGACAATGGTGCCGGCCAGGTCGGCGGCCTTCTGGGTCAGCTGCGGGCCGTAGACCACCGCAATGTCCCCCGGCTTCACATCGGGCAGATCGGTGACGTCCACCATACACATATCCATACACACCCGGCCCACAATGGGGCAGAGAGTACCGTGGATCTCCATGACCATCTGATTGGAGAGACACCGGGGGTAGCCATCGCCGTAGCCGATGGGCACCACCGCCAGCTTGGAATCCCGCTTCAGCACGGCGGTGCGGCCATAGCTGACGCAGGTGCCCGCGGGCAGCGCACGCACGGCGGCAATGCGGCTCTTCACCGTCATCACCGGGCGCAGCCCCGGGCCGTCCAACCCCTCCATCTCGGGAGCGGGGTAGTAGCCGTACAGGGCAATGCCGGGGCGCACCATGTCCATATGGGTACAGGGATAGTTTAGCACAGCCCCGCTGGCCCCGCAATGGCAAATTTTAAAAGCCACCCCCAGCTTTTCCAGCGCCTCTTTGGCGTCCAGGAACTTGGTGAGCTGCCCCATGGTGTACTCCTCGCTGCTGTCCGCGTCGGCAAAGTGGGTGAACATCCCCTCCGCCTCCAGACCGGGCAGAGCACACAGCCGGGCGATCTCCCGGGCGGTCTGCTCCCCCTGCCAGAGGAAGCCCAGGCGGCTCATGCCGGTGTCCAGCTTCACGTGGATGGTCAGCGTCTTTCCAGCCGCCACCGCCGCGTCCGAGAGAGCCTGTCCGGTGGCCAGGTCGCCCACCGCCTGGGTCACCTGGTACTCCAGCAGCATGGGAGCCAGCTCCACCGGGGTGTTTCCCAGGCACAGGATGGGCAGAGTAATCCCCGCCTCCCGCAGCTCCCTGGCCTCGTCCACGCAGGCCACCGCCAGCATGTCGGCCCCCAGTTCCTCCAGCTTTTTGGCCACCGGAACTGCCCCGTGGCCGTAGGCGTTGGCCTTGCACACCCCCAAAAAGCGGCAGCCCGCGGGCAGCATGGCCCGCAGAGCCCGGTAGTTATGCTCCAGGGCGGACAGATCGATCTCCGCCCAGGTCCTCATCTTTGTGGTATCCATTGCAATCCCTCTCTATGTCTTTGTAAATTCGGTCATTTCACAGGCGATGACCCGCCGCCCGTCCTGGCTGATCTCCCCTCCGGTGAGGGCGTGGGTCTGGGCATCAAACCACAGGGTGATCTCCTGTCCCGTGCCCGGCTTCTCCTCCGGGTCGGCGCACCGGACCTCCAGCACCCCGTCGGTGAGGCTGCACCCATCGATGTACTGGCTGCGTGCTGCCTCCATCAGGGTAGGCAAGGCACTTACCGGAGACAGACCGTCGTCATCCAGAAATCCAGTCTCCAGACTCAGGTCCTCATACTCCAAGATTCCTTCTTCCCCGGTGATGCGGGCGGTCACCCCGGCGAGCATCTCCGGCTCCTGGATGGACACGGTGGTCTCCTGCCCATCCCAGGTAACGGACAGGGTGAAGTCGTATACCCGCTGGCCGTAGTCGGCATTCACCTGGGCCTGGAGGGAGTAGCTGGTCATGGCCATATACTCTCCCCGGACGGCCACCGCCAGGGCCTCGGCCCCGTTTTCGTTCTCTTGCCCGCCGCAGCCTGTCAGCAGCAGGAGCATCATTGGTAGGAAAAGCAGCCGGTTGTTCACGGTTTTCCCTCCAAAATTGGTTGTTTCAGATCTCCGGCTCCGTACACTCCATCAGTACCTGGGGAATGGCATCCAGCAGGTCGCTGGGGAGCATGGCGTACTCCCCCAGCTTCTCCGCACACACATCCCCCGCCTTTCCATGGAACCACACCGCCCAGGCGGCCAGCTCCGAGAGGTCCGTGTACTGCCCCGCCAGGTGCTTCTGCCCCATCAGGGCGGCGATCATCCCGGCCAGCACATCTCCCGAGCCCCCCTTGGCCATCCCCGGGTTGCCCGTGCCGCAGATCCAGCACTGGCCCGAGGGAGCGGCGGTCACGGTTCCGTGGCCTTTCAGCACCAGGGTACAGCGGTGCTCCTTGGCAAAGGTCCGGGCGGCAGTCAGCCGGTCCCGCACCGGCAGAGACGTGCCGGTGAGTCGTGCATACTCCCCGGCATGGGGAGTGAGAACGGTGGGGGCGGAGCGTTTGTCCAGAATATCTATATGCCCGCACAGGGCATTTATGCCATCGGCGTCTAGCACCACGGGGATGTCCAGATCGGCCAGCAGGGAGCGGACCAGGCGTTGGGTGCGGGGTTCCTGCCCCAGACCGGGACCGATCAGGGCCACGTCGCAGTTTTTGGCCTTCTCCAAAATCTTGCTGTACTCATTGGGCAGGGGAAAGGGCATGGCCTCGTCGCACTTGACGGCCAGGATGGGGTAGATCTCCCGGGGCACCCCCAAAAAGACCAGTCCCGCTCCGGTGCGCAGGGCGGCCCGGGCGGCCAGGTTGGGGGCCCCGGTATAGCCCTCGCTGCCAGCCAGAACAAAGAGCTTTCCAAAATCCCCCTTGTGGCCGTCCACTGGGCGGCGTGGAAGATTACGGAACCCATCGCTGGGCATGGACCAGTTTTGCTCCGGAGCGCGCCAAATCTGGCTGTTGAGCACCTCCCAGGGGATGCCAATATCAACGGTCCGAATCTCTCCAGCACGGCCCGCCCCGGCGTCCAGATAGAGGCCGGGCTTGGCACAGGTGAAGGTGACGGTCACCTTGGCCTGGACCACGTCCCCCAGAATCTCTCCCGTGTCCCCGTGGACCCCGGAGGGCAGGTCGCAGGAGACCACCGGGGTGCGCGTCCGGTTGAGACGCTGCACCAGGGCCAGAAACTCCCCCGCCAGAGGCCGCTGGAGTCCCACGCCGAACAGGGCGTCCACAAAGCAGTCGCAGGTGGACATCCAGACGGTGGTACGCTGGTCATTGAGATCCAGGGATTCCAACTCGCCCCCGGCGGCCTTCAACTTCTCCTCCATGGCCCGCTCGTCCGGCGTCATCTTTGCCCGGTCTCCCACCAGGAAGGCCCGGACCTGATAGCCCGCCTCCCGTAAGATCCGGGCGGCGGCCACGCCGTCCCCTCCGTTGTTGCCGGGACCGCAGAACACAGCGATGCGCTGGGTGGGGTCGGTGTTTTTGGACTCCACAATGGAGCGGATCTCCTCCATCTCCCGCTGCTCCTCCGCCGTGGGCTGTCCGCTCCCCGAGGAGACGATAACGCCGATGCAGGCTGGCCCATCCGCGCCTTTGGGCTGCTTCGCTGGACCTACCAAATTTATGACCGCCTCGGCCACCGCCTGGGCGGCATTCTCCATCAGCTCCAGAGAGGGGATGCCCCGCTCCTCAATGGCAATGCGGTCCAGCTCCTTCATCTGTGCCATCCGGGCCAGAATCTCCATGTTGCCGCGCTCCTTTCTTCCGGGACGTTTTGCACATTGTACCACTTTTTTATAGATAAAAAAAGTGGGACGCCCTAGGCGTCCCACAAAAAAGTTTTTACTTCAAGAAGCCGTTGACGATCTGCTCCTCGGCCTCCTTCTCGGTGAGACCCAGGGTCATCAGCTTGATGAGCTGCTCCCCGGCGATCTTGCCGATGGCGGCCTCGTGGACCAGGCTGGCGTCCACACAGTTGGCGGTCACCTCGGGAATGGCGGCTACCACGCCGTTATCCATGATGATGGCGTCGCACTCGGAGTGGCCGTAGCAGCGGGCGTTGCCGTTGATACGGGCCAGGAAGACCTGCTTGGAGTCCTCCCGGGCCACGGAGCGGGAGATGACGTTGGTGTGGCAGTCCTCGCCGTTCAGGTCCACGGTGAAGTCGGACTTGGCCAGCTGCTTGCCGTGGGTCATCACCTTCTCCTTGATGATGAGGGTGGCACGGGGACCCAGGGTGGCCTTGGTGGTACGGACGGTGGAGTCCACGCCCTTGATTTGGGTGGTCTCCATCTCCATGTAGCTGTCCTCATCCATCTCCACCACGGTGGTGGGGTTCATGATATTCTCGCCCCGGCCGTCGCCCTCGCCGTAGTGGCGCTCCACATAGCGCACCCGGGAACCCTTGCCCACGTGGAAGGTGTGAATGCCCGAGTGCTCGGAGTTCTGCACGCCGCAGTTGTGGATGCCGCAGCCGGCCACGATGGTGACGTCGCAGTCATCGCCGATGAAGAAGTCGTTGTACACGGTCTCGGTCAGACCGCTCTGGCTGAGCACCACGGGAATGTGCACGCTCTCGTTCTTGGTGCCGGGCTTGATGATGATGTCGATGCCGTCCTTGTCCGTCTTGGTGACGATGTCAATGTTGGCGGTGGTGTTCCGGGCGGCCTTCTGGCCGTTGGCCCGGATATTATAGGCCCCTTCGGGCACTTCATGCAGATCGGCTACCTGCTCCAGCAGGCTCTTTTGAATTGCGTCCATATTGGAATGACCCCTCCTCGCTTTTGGGTTACTTTACTTTGTCGCTCAGGGCGCTGCACACGCCGGGGGCCGACCCCAGCAGTCCAGGCAGGATCTCGTCCCGGGTGCCCTGCTCCTTCACCTGACCGTCGGCCAGGACGATGATGCGGTCGGCAATGTTCAGAATGCGTTCCTGGTGGGAGATGATGAGAATGGAGCCGTTGATCTTCTCGTGCAGGTGCTCAAAGACCTGGATGAGGTTGGAGAAGGACCACAGGTCGATGCCCGCCTCCGGCTCGTCAAAGACGGACAGCTTGGTACCCCGGGCCATGATCATGGCGATCTCAATGCGCTTGAGCTCGCCGCCGGACAGAGAGGCGTCCACCTCCCGGTCGATGTAGTCCTTGGCGCACAGGCCTACCTCGGACAGGTAGTTGCAGGCCTCGGGCACGCCGATGTTCTTGCCGCTGGCCAGGGTGATAAGGTCCTTCACCGTCAGGCCCTTGAAGCGCACCGGCTGCTGGAAAGCAAAACTGATGCCCTTGTTTGCCCGCTGGGTGATGTCCAGGTCGGTGATGTCCTCCCCGTCCAGCAGGATGCGCCCGGCGGTGGGCTTGTAGATACCGGCAATGATCTTGGCCATGGTGGACTTGCCGCCGCCGTTGGGGCCGGTGATGGCCACAAAGCGCTCGTTGATGGTCAAATTGATGTCCCGCAGGATGCCTTTATTGTCGCCGTCCTGCTCCACATCGTAGCTGATGTGCTGTAATTCCAGCATGGAAATCTCCTCCGTATGATTCCTTCGGCCAAGGCCGATGTTTCTCTTCATTTTGCCCGGGAAAACCGCCCCCAAACCAAGAACAGGGACGCCCTTCCTTTTTGGGCGTCCCTATTCTACCATAGGAGGAAAGATTTGTCCATCCTTTTTCCTACTATTTTTATAGGTTTTTAATTTTCTCCCGGAATCCCGATCCAGACCTTCACAACATCCCCCATATCCAGCGATACATTCTGGTCAAAGGTGAAGTTCAGGTCCACATGGCCGTTGCCCCGGCTCCACCACAGCACACCGGAGACCGGCTGTCCGTTTTTCGTGACATGGAAGTACTGGGCCGCCTGCTGGCGCTGGCTGTCCGTATTGGCCTGCACAAAATTCTCGTCCATCACATCGGGAATTTTCAGGCTCCGCAGAGCGGAAATCGCTTTTTGATAGGTGCTCTCCCCATCCTGGGCACCTGTTCCATAAGAACTTCCTGCGATGATCACGGACTCGTTGGACACGCTCACCCCTATGTTGGCATACGCCAAGCGGGCCGACTGGATACTGGCCTCATACGTATCCGTTTCCCGGGTCACAGTAATTTCCGTGGGCCTTTGGGCATCCACGTCGGAAGATGCACCGGAACAGGAGGCATACCACTGCTCCAGAGGTTGGCTCAGGGGAACCATGGAAATCGAGTTGCTGCCGGGGAAAAACGTGCACTCGGTATCACCCCAGTCCGTGATCACCCCGTTGTTTTCTTCCTTTACCGGCGTAATAAACGTGAGATCATTTCCCGTCTCATCAAAGGTGATGTCCCGGGGCTCCAGATAATATTGGGCCCCAAAGCCGCAAGCGGGTAACAACTCGTCGATCTGAGTCTGCTGGCCGCTCCGGTCCACATAGAGCATTCCGCAGGCGCTGCCGTGGGGGGTGCCGTTCTGGCTGTACACGGCCAAGGTTCCCCGGGGCCCGGGGTAGCGCTGCATCTGGTAGGACAGGCCGGAGGCCTTCAGCTCGGCCTCCTTCCGCTCCAGAGCCAGCTCCACTGGATCGTCCGCCATCTGGAGGGCGGCGATATTTTCCTTCTGGTTCCAGGTGACATCTCCATAGGCCGCCAGATCAGAGAGATAGACCATCACATGACCGCCAATGTTAAAGGACGGCTTTTCTTCCCCCGCCACATAGACCTTGATATCGGAGGCGTAGATGGGATAGGCCGGGTCGCCCAGCTTTCCCTGGGGCGGCTGGGCACAAAGGAGGGCTCTTCCTCCAAGGGGCCTCCTGGGCGCAGGGATTCCGGCCAGATATAGACCGCCGCCGCTTCTTCGTTCCAGTACACATAAAATCCGTACCATGCCAGATCCTGCGCCATGACAGCGGTGCGGCCCGCCACATTGTAGGAGGCGAGAGGGACCCCGTCGATCTCCGCCACAATCTCTGTGTACAGGGCGTAGCCTGTGATCGTATCTCCGGCAGCCTGGGCTGTCATGCCAAGTCCTCCCACCAGGGCCAGGGTCAGAGCGGCACTGATCAGTCGTTTCATGTCCCAAGTCTCCTTTCTGTTCCGTATTGGATCGATTTTCCCAATTTCTTTCCTTATTATATGCGGTTTCCTCTTGCAACGCAAGGGAATCTGTGCTATAAATAAATCTAGTCGAAATGCGAAGAACGGGAAAATAGGGTGTTTTTCCTCTGTCAGAGAGGGCAGGTCGTCGGCTGAAAGCCTGCCTGAGAGGTGTCCCCTTGGTTCGCCCGGGAGCGGCCCCCGAGAGGGGGACGGTGGTTCCGCCGTTATGGGAAATGAAGTGCGTGTCCAAGGACGCGAATGCGGGTGGTACCGCGGAAGGGTTGCCTTTCGTCCCTACATACTGGGATGAAAGGCTTTTTTGTTTTCTTTTTTGGAGGCACACTATGGTTTCGCGACGGATTCGATTCCTGTTCCCTGTTTTGACGGCAGTGATCCTGATCACCGGCCTGTGCGCCGGCGACGACGCTCTCTCCGGCAACGGCCAGGCTCTGCCTATCCTTATGTACCACGATGTGGTGGAGGATGGTCAGCCCTGCAACACCTGGACGGTGACGGCAGGCCGCCTGCGGGAGGATCTCCAGTGGATCAAAGACCACGGCTATACCAGTATTCTCCCCCGGGACCTGGAGAAGGGACCTCTCCCCAAGGGGAAGTCGGTGCTCATCACCTTTGACGACGGCTATGAGAGCAACTACCGCTTGGCCTTCCCTATTTTAAAAGAATTTGGGGATAAGGCGGTCATCTCCCTCATCACCAAATATGTGGACGAGGGGGACGCAGAGTTTCTCACCTGGGACATGTGCCGGGAAATGGAGGCGTCGGGGCTGGTGGAGTTCGGCTCCCACACCTACGACCTGCACCAGGATCAGCCCCGTGGCATCCGGCGCGCGCCGGGTGAGACCCAGGACGCCTACGACCGGCGGGTCTTCCCCGACCTGGACACCAGTGTGAGCCTGATCCAGAAAAACCTGCACGCCAACGTTCTCTTCTTCGCCTACCCCTACGGGCAGAAAGAGCCCTGGGCCAGCGACTATCTCTATCAGCACTTTTCCATGACGGTGACCACCAAGTACGGCCTGGCCAACCTGGCCTGCGGCCGGTACGACCTGCCCCGGTACACCGTCAGCATGGAGGAGTCGGCGGCCCACCATCTGGGCGGAAGGCCCTGACCTTGTGTGCGTTACCCAACGAAGCCTGTGCTCCGTCCCCATTTCATCCAAAAAGGAGTTTTGAACCATGAAAGAACAGTTAGCCAACATCCGCGCCCAGGCGCTGGCCGCCTTTGAGGCGGCCCAGTCCGCCGCCGAGCTGGACAGCCTGCGGGTCCAGTATCTGGGCAAGAAGGGCGAGCTCACCGCGGTATTGAAGATGATGGGCAAGCTCTCCGCCGAGGAGCGCCCCGCCATGGGCCAGCTGGCCAACGAGGTCCGCTCCGCCCTGGAGCAGGCCCTGGAGGCCAAGGGCAAGGAGCTGGAGGCCAAGGCCCTGGAGGACCGGCTGAAGGCCGAGGCCCTGGACATCACCGTCCCCGGCAAGCCGGTGAAGGAGGGCCACCGCCACCCCATGTATATCGCCCTGGATGAGATCAAGGACATCTTCATCGGCATGGGCTTCACCGTGCTGGACGGCCCCGAGGTGGAGCTGGCCGAGCTGAACTTCGACCGCCTCAACGCCGACGAGGGCCACCCCTCCCGGGACTGGAGCGACACCTTCTACTTTGACAAGGACAGCCGGGTGATGCTCCGCTCCCAGACCTCCCCCATGCAGGTGCGGGCCATGGACACCATGGAGCTGCCCATCCGCATCATCGCCCCCGGCCGGGTGTACCGCAAGGACGAGGTGGACGCCACCCACTCCCCCATGTTCCACCAGGTGGAGGGCATGGTCATCGACAAGAACGTCACCATGGCCGACCTGAAGGGCACCCTGAACACCGTGGTGGAAAAGCTCTACGGCAAGGGCACCAAGACCCGCTTCCGTCCCCACCACTTCCCCTTCACCGAGCCCTCCTGCGAGATGGATGTCCAGTGCCACAAGTGCGGCGGCGTAGGCTGCCCCACCTGTAAGGGCGAGGGCTGGATCGAGCTGCTGGGCGCGGGCATGATCCACCCCCGGGTGCTGGAGATGAGCGGCATCGACCCCAACGAGTACTCCGGCTGGGCCTTCGGCATCGGCCTGGAGCGTACCGCCATGCGCCGCTTCAAGATCGCCGACCTGCGGCTCATCTTTGAGAACGACGTTAGATTCTTAGAGCAATTCTAACGGTTTGACCGTAGGGGCCGATGTCCTCATCGGCCCATCTGCGATTGCCTGCTATACAAGCGGGCCGCTGAGGACAGCGGCCCCTACAATCCGATCGATAAGGGAGTTTTCATATATGAATTTATCGCGTAAATGGCTCAGCGAGTTTGTCACCGTTGATGCCAATGATAAGGAATTTGCCGAGTCCATGACCCTCTCCGGCTCCAAAGTGGAGGTCACCTACGACCTGGGCGCCGAGATCTCCAACGTCATCGTGGGCAAGGTGCTCTCCATGGAGCGCCATCCCGACTCCGACCACATGTGGATCTGCCAGATCGACGTGGGACCTGCCGGTACCGTTCAGATCGTCACCGGCGCCTGGAACGTCCACGTGGGCGACCTGGTCCCCGTGGCCATGGATCACTCCACCCTCCCCGGCGGCAAGAAGATCGAGAAGGGCAAGCTCCGCGGAGTGGAGTCCAACGGCATGATGTGCGGCCTCTATGAGCTGGGTCTGGACGAGCGGGACTTCCCCTACGCCGTCATCACCCCCGCCGCTATTCTGGGCGACTACAAGCCCCTGGACAAGAACAAGCCCTCCATCCCCGCTGACATCCAGCCCGGCCACAAGATCTATGGTCCCGTGGTGGCTGCCCGGGTGGTGGAGGTCAACGCCGACGCCTACTCTGACTTTGAGGTGACCCTGGAGACCGGCGACGGCTCCTGCGCCGCCTCTACTACCTGCCCCAACCTCCACGTGGGGGATCTGGTGGCCTACAACACCAAGGCCAACACCATCTGCACCCTGGCCGACCTCCACGCCCAGCAGGCGGAGTTCCCCCACTGTATCCCCGACGGCATCTTCATCCTCAACGAGGACTGCAAGCCCGGCGACGATCTCAAGCCCATTATCGGCGCTGACGACCACGTGGTGGAGTTTGAAATTACCCCCAACCGCCCCGACTGCCTCTCCGTCATCGGTCTGGCCCGGGAGGCCGCCGCCACCTTTGACGTGCCCCTGCGCCTCCACGAGCCCGTGGTGAAGGGCGGCGGCAAGGGCAACCTGATGGAACTGCTGGATGTGGAGACCCCCGCCGCCGACCTGTGCCCCCGGTACACCGCCCGGATGGTGCGCAACGTGAAGATCGCCCCCTCCCCCAAATGGATGCGGGAGCGGCTGCGTGCCATGGGGGTGCGTCCCATCAACAACATCGTGGACATCACCAACTACGTCATGCTGGAGTACGGCCAGCCCATGCACGCCTTTGACTACCGCTATGTGAAGGGCGGCAAGATCATTGTCCGCCGGGCCACCGAGGGCGAGCACCTCACCACCCTGGACGGCAAGGAGCACATCCTCAACGCCAACCACCTGGTCATCGCCGACGAGCACCGTGCCGTGGGCCTGGCCGGCATCATGGGCGGCCTGAACAGCGAGATCGTGGGCGACACCGTGGACGTAGTCTTTGAGTCCGCCTGCTTTGACGGCACCTGCATCCGCAAGGGCGCCCTGGCCCTGGGCATGCGTACCGAGGCCTCCGCCAAGTTTGAGAAGGGCCTGGACCCCCTGAACACCCTGCCCGCCGTTAACCGCGCCTGCGAGCTGGTGGAGATGCTGGGGGCCGGCGAGGTGCTGGACGGCACCATCGACATCCTCAACTACGTGCCCCAGCCCCGGGTCCTCAAGCTGGAGCCCGACCGCATCAACGGCCTGCTGGGCACCGACATCGCGGAAGACGAGATGGTGGCTATCCTGAAGAAGCTGGACTTCCAGGTGGAGGGCGACCAGGTGACCGTCCCCTCCTGGCGGGGTGACGTCATCGGCATGGCCGACCTGGCCGAAGAGGTGGCCCGCTTCCACGGCTACAACAACATCCCCGTCACCCTCATGCGTGGCCAGACCACCCTGGGCGGCTTCTCCGAGGAGGAGAAGCTGGAGCGCCAGCTGGGCTCCATGTGCCGGGCTATGGGCTTTGATGAGATCATCACCTACTCCTTCATCTCCCCCACCTGCTACGACAAGATCCGCTGGGCCTCTGACGACAAGCGCCGGGAGTCCTTCAAGATCCTCAACCCCCTGGGCGAGGACACCTCCATCATGCGTACCACCGTCCTGCCCTCCATGCTGGAGATCCTGACCCGGAACTACAACTACCGCAACCAGGACGTGCGCCTCTACGAGGTGGGCCGCATCTACCTGCCCGGCGGTCCGGACGGTCTGGCCGTGGAGAACAAGATCCTGTCCATGGGCGCTTACGGCGAGGATATGGACTTCTACACCCTGAAGGGCTGTGTAGAGGCCATTCTGAAGGATCTGCGGATTTCTGACGTGCGCTTTGTGGTGCCTCAGGAGACCAACCCCTCCTACCACCCCGGCCGCTGCGCCCAGGTGTATGCCGGCGACCGCCTTCTGGGCGTGATGGGCCAGATTCATCCCCTGGTAGCCCAGAACTACGGCGTGGATGCCCAGTTCTACTGCGCCGAGCTGGAGCTCAACGACCTGATGGCCGCCAAGGGCGCCGACCCCGAGTACGTCCCCCTGCCCAAGTTCCCCGCCGTCACCCGGGACATCGCCGTGGTGTGCGACGAGGCCGTCACGGTGGGTATGCTGGAAGAGTGCATCCGCAAGGGCGCCAAGGGCCTGCTGAAGGACTGCAAGCTGTTCGACATCTACCGCGGCAAGGGCGTGGCCGAGGGCAAGAAGTCCGTGGCCTTCAATCTGGTCCTCCGTGCCGACGACCGCTCCCTCACCAGCGAGGAGGCCGACGAGGATGTGAAGAGCATCCTGGCCGCCCTGGAGAAGGATCTGGGCGCCGTCCTCCGCTAACCTACTTTTCTTGAAAGAAAAGTAGGCAAAAGAACTTTCGCGCAAAGCTCCGCTTTGCTTCTCGCCCGTAGGCAGGTTCAAAGCATAGAGTGACTTTGTTCCTCGCCTGAAGGCAAGTTTCATTTGAAAGCATATTAAGAAATCCCGGCTGGATCGCTCCGGCCGGGATTTTTTTGCGGTTTTTTTCATTTCTTCCTCACCCATGGAAGCAAACCGGCATAGTCTGAGGCAGATTTGGAAAGGACGGCGATGATTTCATGGCAGAAACCCGGCAGATTCAATATTTTCTGGGGGCCAACTCCCCCTCCGGCTTCTACTCCCTCTATGACCACCTGCTCCCCCGGGAGCGGGCCAACCGGTTTTACATCCTGAAAGGCGGCCCCGGCTGCGGCAAGTCCACCCTCATGCGCCAGGTGGCCCGCCGGGCGGAGGAGGCGGGTCAAACGGTGGAGTACACCCTGTGTTCCGGCGACCCCGATTCCCTGGACGCCATTCTCCTGCCCCAGCTGGGGGTGGCCATTGTAGACGGCACCGCCCCCCACGTGGTGGAGCCCAAGTACCCCGGCGTGGTGGAGGAGTACGTCAACCTGGGCCGGGGCTACCGGCGGGAGGCGCTCCAGGCCGTCAAGGGGGAGATCATGTCCTGTATGACCGGCTACAAGGCCTGCTACCAGCGGGCCTACCGGTGTCTGGGGGCAGCGGCCTCCATTCAGGAGGACCTGCGCTCCACCCTCTCCACCCCCGCCCTGGAGGAGCGGCTGGCCAAACGGGCCAGAGGAATTCTCACCCGGGAGCTGAAAGCCCGCCCCTCTCTCCCCGGACAGGTGAAGCAGCGTTTTCTGGGGGCGGTCACCCACAAGGGCGTGATGACCCTCTACGACACGGCCCTGCTCCAATGCCCCAAGGTCTATGAACTCTGCGACCGATGCGGCCTGGCCCACCCCATGCTCCTCCATCTCCTCTCCGGAGCGGTGGAAAAGGGCTACGACGTGGTGGCCTGTCCCGACCCCATGGCCCCCCAGCGCCTGGCCCACCTGCTTATTCCCCAGGCCGGTCTGGCCTTTCTCACCACCTCTCCTGAGCAGCCCCTGCCGGAAAAGCCCTGGCGGCGCATCCGGGTGGAGGCCGGCGTGGGCAGCGATCTCATGCACCGCAGCCGCCCCCGCATTCGCTTTGCCCAGAAGGTGGGCGAGGCCCTCATGGAGGAGGCGGTGGCCTCCCTGTCCCAGGCCAAGGCCATGCACGACGACCTGGAGGCCCTCTACCACCCCTATGTGGACTTCTCCCTGGTGGAACGCACTGCCGGCCAGCTGGCCCAGATCATCCTGGAGGGATGAAACAAAAACACCCCGCCGTGAGAACAGTCTCACGGCGGGGCGTCGTTTTTTATTGCTTGGACAGGTCCCGGAAGGCCAGGTTCAGATCCACATTGCCCTGAATACCCGGCACCGTTCCGGTATGGGTGTACTGCCACATCTCAAAGTCGTAGAAGAAGTCGGGCTTCTGGTCGTACTCTGCCAGCCAGAAGGAGAACCCGTCCAGCTGGTCCAACTGGTAGTAGAGGTAGCCCTGCTCCTGGTTGAAGTAGACCATGGGGGTGTAGCCTCCGGCGGCCACCAGCTCACAGAAGGCCTTGGCGCACTGGGTCATGTGTTCCCCCTCGATCTCGTCGGTGCGGGCGCTCTGGCCGTTGATAAACTCCCAGTCAAAGACCACCGGATAGGTGACGGGATAGTTTCGGATGGCCTCCAGCACAAAGTCGGCCTCCTCCTCCGCCTCCAGCACCGTGGTGGCCTGGGAGAAGAAGTAGACCCCCACATCCAGCCCCGCCTTCAGAGCTCCCTCCATGTTTTTCTGGAAGTTGGCGTCCCCCTGGATGGCTCCCTGGGAGTAGCCCCGGTAGCCCGCCCGGATGATGGCAAACTCCACCCCGGAGTCGGCTACCGCCTGCCAGTCGATGTCCCCCTGATAGACGGACACATCAATGCCCTGGAGGGCCTTTACCCCATTTTTCTCATAGGTGATCCAGCCGTTTTCCTGCTGGACAAAGCCTTCCGGGTCGTAGACGTTCCGGTCTACTCCGTCCAGGGCGGTCATCTGCATATTGCGGTAGTAAAAGTGCTCCGGCTGCCGGCTTTTCCAGAACCACCAGCCCGCGGCGCAGGACACCAGCAGCACCAGGGCCGCAAACAGCGCCTTGCCTCCGCCGGTCTCCAGCAGCGGCCGCTTCTCGCTGCGTGTTCCGCCGCCTGCCTTTCCAAACATGATAAGCCTCCTATGCTCGGCCCGGAGGCCAATGCGTCAAAGTTTCCACCCTCTCCCCCGGTTTTGTGGAAAAGGGCGGAACATATTGTAGCAGTTTTCGTGGAAAAAGGCAAGCTTTCCGCCCCTTATCCCACAACCTGCTTGGCGATGTCCACACTCTCCTTGGCGTCCCGGGCGTAGAAGTCAGCGGAGATCTCCTTGGCGTACTCCGGAGTGAGCACCGCGCCGCCCACCATGATCTTGCAGGGCAGCCCCGCGTCATGGAGCTGGGCGATGGTCTGGGCCATGCTCTTGAGGGTAGTGGTCATCAGGGCGGACAGGCCCACCAGAGGGGCCTCATACTTCCGGGCGGCCTCCACCACGGCGGCGGGGTCCACGTCCCGTCCAAGGTCGATGACGGTGTAGCCGTAGTTTTCCAGCAGCACCTTCACAATGTTCTTGCCGATGTCGTGGATGTCCCCCTTCACGGTGGCCAGTACCACGTTCCCCCGGCTCACATTGCCCCCCTCACCGGTGGACAGCTTTTCCCGGATCACCTCAAAGGCGGCCTGGGCTGCACCGGCGGACTGGATGAGCTGGGGCAGAAACACCTTGTTCTGCTCAAAGTCGGCTCCCACCTGATCGAGAGCCGGAATAAGCACGTTGTCCACAATGTCCATGGGGGCGGTGGTCTCCAGCAAGGTGCGGGTGGCCTGGCCCGCCTCCCCCTTGAGGCCCGCGATGACCAGGTCCTTGAGGGACCGGCCGGTGGACTGGGGGGCCGCCGCCGGGCTGTTTCCAGCGGTGATGGAGGTGGACACAGAGGCGTTGGCGTAGGCAGCAATAAACTCCCGGGCGTCGGTGTCCACGTTGGTGAGCAGGTGGAAGCACCGCACCGCCGCCATCATGGCGTCCACGTTGGGGTTGATGATGGGCAGGTCCAGTCCGGCGGACATGGCCATGGTGAGGAAGTTCTGATTCACCAGAGGCCGGGCGGGCAGGCCGAAGGAGATGTTGGACACGCCCAGCACGGTCTTGAGCCCCAGTTCCGTCTTCACCCGGTGGAGGGCCTCCAGGGTCTGGGAGGCCGCCGCCTGCTCGGCGGAGACGGTGAGGGTGAGGCAGTCGATATACACATCCTCTTTCCGGATGCCCAGCTCCTGGGCCCGCTCCAGAATTCGTTTGGCAATGTCTACCCGGGCCTGGGCGGTCTTGGGGATGCCGTTCTCATCCAGGGTGAGGCCCACCACCGCCGCCCCGTACTTCTTCACCAGGGGCAGGATGGTCTCCAGAGAGGCGCTCTCGCCGTTCACCGAGTTGACAATGGCCTTGCCGCAGTAGACCCGCAGGGCCCGCTCCAGCACCTTGGGGTCGGTGGAGTCCACCTGGAGGGGGGCGTCAGTGACCCCCTGGAGGGCCTTGACGGTGCGCACCATCATGTCCGCCTCGTCAATTTCCGGCAGGCCCACGTTCACGTCCAGAATGTCGGCTCCCGCCTCGGTCTGAGCCAGAGCCTGGCCCAGCATATAGTCCACATCCCCCCGCTTCAAGGCCTCCTTCATCAGCTTCTTGCCGGTGGGGTTGATGCGCTCGCCGATGACCCGCACCCGGTCGATGGGCACCGCCTGAGTGGCGCTGCACACGGCGGCGGGGACGTGGCGGGGCACGGCCTTCACCGTCTTGCCCGCCAGCTCTTTGGAGAGCAGGGCGATATACTCCGGCGTGGTGCCGCAGCAGCCGCCGAACACCTTCACACCTAAGTCGGCCAGGGCGGCCAGGCTCTGGGCAAACTCCAGGGGGGTGATGTCATAGCCTGACCCGTCGGGGTGGGGCAGGCCGGCGTTGGGTTTTAACACGATGGGTAGGTTGGTCCACTTCAGCAGCTCCTCCACCAGGGGGGGCATCTCCCGGGGACCCAGGGAGCAGTTGACGCCCACCGCGTCGGCCCCCAGGCCCTCCAGGGTGAGGGCGGCGGCGGCGGGGGAACAGCCCAGGAAGGTGCGGCCGCTGGCCTCGTAGGTCATGGTGACCAGCACGGGCAGGTTGGAGTTCTCCTTGGCGGCCAGCAGGGCGGCCCGGGCCTCCTGGAGATCGGTCATGGTCTCGATGGCGATGAGGTCGGCCCCGGCCTGGACACCCGCCCGGACCACCTGGGCAAACAGGTCCACCGCATCTTCAAAGCCCAGCATGCCGGTGGGCTCCAGCAGCTGGCCGCAGGGACCGATATCCAGGGCCACCAGGCCCCGTCCGGCGGCAGCCTCCTTGGCCACGGCCACCGCAGCAGACACGATCTCCTCCACGCTCCGGCCGGTGCGCTCCAGTTTCTCCCGGTTTGCCCCGAAGGTGTTGGCGTAGATGATCTGGGAGCCGGCATCCAGGTAGGCGGTGTGGATCTCCCGCAGCCAGTCGGGGTGCTCCAGGGCCACCAGCTCCGGGGTGGCCCCCACAGGCAGGCCCCGGGCCTGGAGCATGGTGCCCATGCCTCCGTCCAGCAGGACGGGGCGGTCGGTTTTCAGCAGTTCAAGAAATTCCACAATGTCCACCTGACTTTCGGTATTGGCAGCTCTCCCGGGCGGGACAGCTCAGGCAGCTGCGCACGGTTTGTTGGATCTTCCCCCGGGCGATGCCCAGAATAGCGGTCACCGACTTGCGGGGGGTCAAAATATGGCTGGTACTGGCACAAAGGCCGATCTTCCGGGGGGCGTCCAGAAGATGGAGAAGCTCCCCCTGGATGTTCAGAGGCAGGTCGCCGTAGCCGGGGCTGAAGCGGAAGGGGAAGGAGCAGCCGGGAAACTGGCTCTCGATCTCCTGCTCCACCTGGTCGCACACCTGCTCCACCCCGGCGGTGGCGCAGCAGTCCAGGGCCAGGGCGTGAAGCATGTCCCGGCTCTCCCAGCGGCGGATGAGGGCGTCGGCCTGGGCGGAGAGGGTGGCGCAGAACACCGCCGCCCGCTCGCAGCCCTCCAGGTGCTTTCTCAGATCTTGTCCCGGCAGGAGCAGGCCGCCCTCCAGGCGCACGCCGTCCTCCTCCAGGGTGATGTCCAGCACCCGGCCAATCCACCGGGGCCGGGCCGCCGCCTCCATCTCCCGGGCGCACTGTTCCACCACGGCCCGGGTCTCCGGGGGAGCCTGGTCGGCGGGGCATCCCATGTACCGCAGCACCTCGTCCAAATCCAGAGGAGAAAGAGCGCTGATCACAGGGTACCTCCTAATTACACGCGGCGGATGGAGGCCACGCTGTCGCTGATCTGCTTGGCCACCTGGGGATTGTTCATGGTGTAGAGATGGATGCCGTCCACGCCGGCGGCAATGAGGTCGGAGATCTGGTCGATGGCGTAGGCGATGCCCGCCTCCCGCATGGCCTCGGGGTGGTCGCCGTACCGGGCCAGCAGCCGGGTGAGCTTGTGGGGCAGGGAGGCGCCGCACATGGACACCATGCGCTCAATGGAGGCCCGGTTCAGAACAGGCATGATGCCCGCCTCGATGGGCACCTCGATGCCCGCCAGGCGGCAGCGCTCCAGGAAGCGGAAAAAGTCGTCGTTGTCAAAAAAGAGCTGGCTGACCAGGTGCTGGGCACCTGCGTCCACCTTTTTCTTCAGATAGCGCACGTCGGTGATGAGGTCGGGGCTCTCGGGATGGCCCTCAGGGTAGCAGGCGCCGGACACGCCGAAGTCCCCCCGGCGGCGGATGAAGGAGACCAGCTCATCGGCGTGGGCAAAGTCGGTCTTGGGGGGGAAGTTGGGGTTGCGGTCGCCCCGGAGGGCCAACACGTTCTCCACTCCGTCCTGCTTAAGACCGGCCAGCAGCTCGGTGACCTCCCCCTTGGTGCAGGCCACGCAGGTGACATGGGCCATGGCGGTAATGTGGTACTGATTCTGGATGATGGAGGCGATCTCCCGGGTGGACTGGTTCACCGTGCTGGAGCCGCCCGCGCCGTAGGTGACGCTGATGAAGTCGGGCTTGATGTCCTTCAGGCCGTCCAGGGTCTTATAGATGCTGTCCACGGGGCTGGTCTTTTTGGGAGGAAACACTTCACAGGAAAAGACGGTCTTGCCTTTTCCAAACAGTTCTGCAATTTTCATAAATCATACCTCTTCTTTTCTGGGTTTGTTTTTCTTTCGCCCGGAGGGGCGAGTTCCTTTCCCAACGATGGGAACGGAACCAAAGGATCGCCGGGGGGCTCCTTCGATGAACACCTCGCCAAAGGCGGGTGTTCATAGGCGTCGTTTCCCTAC
>CALWYB010000027.1 GCA_944385665.1 uncultured Oscillospiraceae bacterium | reverse complement strand
CCCGACATCCAGAAGAAGATCCTGGGCAATACCCCCCTGGTGAAGGGCCGCTTTGCCGACTCCCTGGAGCCCGAGTTCGAGAAGACCAAGAAGGAGCTGGGCGCCACCGCCAAGAGCGATGAGGACGTGCTGTCCTACATCGCCTTCCCCCAGGTGGCCATGGCCTTCTTCAAGGACCGCGAGGCCGGCTTCCCCCCCAAGGAGGAGCCCAAGAAGGCCGCTCCCGCCCCCAAGGCGGCTCCTGCTCCCGCGGCTCCCGCGCATCAGGGTCCTGTGTACTACGCCGAGGTTCCCGCTCCTGTGGTGCCCGGCTACACCAGCCGTCCCATTCCTCCCTTCGCCGCCTCCTATCAGTCTCCCTACCTGAAGATGGGCGCCCGGGATGACTGCACCGGCACCTTCGTTATCACCATCGACGGCAAGCCCTTCCAGGTCTCCGTGGAGCGGGCTGACGCCCCCGCTGCGGCCGCTCCCGTAGCCGCCGCCCCTGTGGCTGCCGCTCCTGCCGCCCCCGTGGCCGCTCCTGCTCCTGCCGCTGCCCCCGCTCCCGCGGCTGCTCCTGCCGCCGCCCCCGCCGCTCCCGCTGCGGTGGCCGCCGGTGAGACTGCCGTCAAGAGCCCCATGCCCGGCAACATCTTTAAGGTGGAGTGCAAGCCCGGTCAGGCCGTCAAGGCCGGCGACGTGCTGGTGGTGCTGGAAGCCATGAAGATGGAGATCGAGGTCTCCGCTCCCGTGGACGGCACCGTCAAGGCCGTGTCCGCTGTGGTGGGCACTACCGTCAACACCGATGACCTGCTGGTCACCCTGGGCTGAGCCTGACACAATCCATATGCAATGAAATCCGCCCCCTCGCTGGGAGGGGGCGGATTTTTTATGCCGCGGCAACCGCGGCGTGCGTAGGGTTATGAGTCAAAATGGCGATTCAGAAGGGGCTGTAAGGGGCCGGTTCCATCATTTTAAATAAGAATTAAGGGAATCCTACTTGAAAAGAAAAGAATGCCATGCTACACTGAGGGATGACAACGACATAGCAAAACTCTGCATTTCAACCGGCGGAGAGGCGAAAGCCCGCCGCCCCATGAGAAACAGGAGGACAATGTGAAAGGAATCGTATTAGCAGCCGGAAAGGGCACCCGTCTCTATCCTATGACCAAGCCGGTGTGCAAGCCCCTGCTGCCTGTGTATGACAAGCCCCTCATCTACTACCCCATCGCCATTCTGATGCAGGCGGGCATCTCGGACATTATGGTCATCGTGCCCCCCCAGGAGACCGATACCTTCCGGGCCCTGCTGGGGGATGGCTCTCAGTATGGCCTGAAGATCACCTATGCCGAGCAGCCGGTGGCCCGCGGCATTGCCGACGCCCTGCTCATCGGCCGGGAGTTTGTGGGAGAGGACCGGGTGTGTCTGGTGCTGGGCGACAACATCTTCTACGCGCCCACTCTGGGGGCTACGCTGAAGAAGGCGGCCGCCAACGAGACCGGCGCCACCGTGTTCGGCTACTGGGTGGAGGACCCCCACCCCTTCGGTGTGGTGGAGTTCGACGAATCGGGCAAGGCCATCTCCATTGAGGAGAAGCCCCGCCATCCCAAGTCCAATTACATCATCCCCGGCCTCTACTTCTACGACAACCAGGTCATGGAGATCGCCGGGAACCTGAAGCCCTCTGCACGGGGCGAGCTGGAGATCACCGACGTGAATCTGGAGTACCTCCACCGGGGACAGCTCCAGGTGGTGGCCCTGGAGAAGGACTTCACCTGGCTGGATGCCGGTACGGCGGACAGCCTGCTGGTGGCCGGCCGGACCATCAAGGAGATTCAGGACGAGACGGGCCGGTATGTGGGCTGTCTGGAGGAGCTGGGGCTCCAGGAGGGGTGGATCGACGCCGATCACGTCCACGCCATCGGCGATGAGCTGAGCATGACCCTGTACGGGAAATATTTGCAGTGTCTATAACGAGCAAGAGGGCCGCACGGCCCTCTTTTTAACGAAAGGGGAAGAGACTATGAATGCGATTGGCGCTTATTTCAGTCCCTCGGGAGGGACCAAGCGGGCCTGTGAACTGGTAGGAGGCCTGTTTGGCGCGGAGGAGTACATCAATCTGGGCGGCCGGGAGCGGGCTCAGCGCAGTTTCGGCAAGGACGAGCTGCTGGTGCTGGCCCTGCCGGTGTACGCCGGGCAGATGCCGGCGGTGCCAGGCCTGCTGGACGGTCTGAAGGGGGAGAACACCCCCTGCGTTATCCTGGCCACCTACGGCAACCGCCACTACGATGACACCCTGGCCCAGGTGAAGCATCTCCTGGGGGAGCAGGGATTCCGGTGCGCCGGAGCCGCGGCGGTCATCACCCCCCACATCTTCGCCCCCACCCTGGGGGAGGGACGCCCGGATGAGCAGGATAAGGCGGTTCTGGAGCAGTTTGTCCAGGGAGTGAAGGACAAGCTGGCCCGGGAGGACTGGGCAGAGGCCGCCGTCCCCGGCAACCCCACCCCCGCGCCCAAGCCTGCGGTGCCGGTGAAGAAGGACCGGGACTGGGACACCTGCCTGGGCTGCGCCATCTGCGCCAAGGCCTGTCCCACCGGAGCCATGGACCTGAAAACCCTGATGTGGGTGGACTCCAAGTGCATCAGCTGCATGTCCTGTGTGTCCGCCTGCCCCACCGGAGCCCTGGGCTTTAACAGCTCCCTGATTGCCCAGAAGCTCACCGCCAACTTCTCCGCCCGCCGGGAGGTGGAGACCTTCCTGGAGGGATAACCGTCCATGAAGAAGATCCTTATGCTGGCCACCGGAGGTACCATCGCCTCCAAGGACAGCGGCCAGGGGCTGACCCCCGCCATCACCTCCCAGGAGATTTTGAACTACGTCCCCGCCATTGGACAGCTTTGTCAGGTGGAGGCCATTCAGCTGATGAACCTGGACAGCACCAATATCACCCCCCGCCACTGGCTGGAGATGGCCCGGGCGGTGGAGGAGCACTACGACCAGTATGACGGCTTTGTCCTCACCCACGGCACCGACACCATGGCCTACACCGCCGCCGCCCTGTCCTACCTCATTCAGGGTTCGGAGAAGCCCATCGTCATCACCGGCTCCCAGAAGTCCATCTGTCTGGAGAACACCGATGCCCGGATGAATCTGTACAACAGCTTCCTGTACGCCGCGGCAGAGGTCTCCCACGGAGTGAGCCTGGTCTTTGACGGCAAGGTGATTTTGGGCACCCGGGCCCGGAAGGAGCGCACCAAGAGCTACAACGCCTTTTCCAGCGTGGACTATCCGGAGCTGGCCGTCATCCGGGACGGAAAGCTCATCCGCTATCTGGCGGAGCTGGAGTACCGGCCCCGGCCGGTCTTTTCCCACCAGCTGGAGGAGCGGGTGCTGCTGCTCACCCTGATCCCCGGCATGGGAGCCGATGCCCTGGAGGCCCTGCGGGGCCGGTATGAAGCGGTGATCTTGCAGAGCTTCGGGGTGGGCGGACTGCCCGGCGGCGCGTCCGGCCCTCTGGCCCGCGCCATCGAGTCCTGGCTGGAGGAAGGCAAGACCATCGTCATGATGACCCAGGTGCCCTACGAGGGCAGCGACATGGAGGTCTATCAGGTGGGCTATCAGGTGAAGGAGAAGTATCAGCTGATGGAGGCCTACAACATGACTCTGGAGGCTGCCACCGCCAAACTCATGTGGGTGCTGGGTCAGACCCGGGAGAGCGACCAGGTGCGAAAGCTGTTTCAGCAGCCGGTGCAGTTTGACCTGATTCACTGAAAATACCTTAAAAATAGACAAAGAGCGGGATCCGGAGGGGGAATTACCGGATTCCGCTCTTGCGCATTTGGGGATTTTGTGGCAGAATAGGGAGCGATGAATCTAGTTGCAAGGAAGCAAAGGAGGCGCTGCTGTGAAGAGATTGCGGGCCGTCGCGGCCATGATACTGGTACTGCTGCTCTTGTGCAGCGCGCTGCCGCTGGGGACTCTGGCGGCGGGGGAGGGGGAGAGCTATGAGACCACGGTGCTCTTTACCCACGACCTCCACTCCCACTTCCTGCCCCAAAAGACCGCCGACGGGGGAGAGTCGGGGGGCTATGCCCGGCTGGCTACGGTGCTCCGGCAGGAGCGCGCCCAGCATCCGGACGCTCTGACCCTGGACGGGGGCGATTTCTCCATCGGCTCCCTCATTCAGACCTTATATACCTCCAAGGCCCCGGAACTGCGCACCATGGGAGCCTTGGGTTATGATGCAACCACTGCCGGAAACCACGAGTTTGACCACGAGGGGACCGGCTTTTCCCGCATGCTCACCGCCGCCCGCACCAGCGGGGACACGGTGCCCGCCCTCCTCATGGCCAATTACAAGCCCTCTGACGACAACCCCGACCAGCTGGATATCCAGCGCTCCATGTCAGCCTACGGGGTGAAGGACTATATGCTGCTGGAGCGAGGCGGCATTACTTACGGCATCTTCGGCATTATGGGCACCGATTCCGACGACTGCGCCCCCACCTCCGGCTTCACCCTGGAGGACCCGGTGGAGGCCGCCAAGCGGTGTGTGCAGGCTCTGGAGGAGCAGGGCGCCCAGTTTATCATCTGCCTGTCCCACAGCGGTACCGACGAGAAGGTGAGCAAGTCGGAGGACCAGCAGCTGGCCAAGAAGGTGGACGGCATTGACCTGATCATCTCCGGCCACACCCACACCACCCTGGAGGAACCCATTGTGGAGGGGGACACCTACATCGTCTCTGCCGGTCCCTACTGCGAGAACCTGGGCTCCATCACCCTGGAGTGGAGCGAGGACGGGGAGAAGACCTTAAAGGATTATCACTTGACACCCATTGACCAGACTGTGGCGGAGGACCAGACCATCGCCGCCCTGGTGGATGGATGGAAAAACCAGGTCAGTTCCAGCTACCTGGCCTCCTACGGTCTCAGCTACGACCAGGTGCTCACCACCTCTGCCTTTGATCTGCCCAAGCCGGAGAACAAGGACCGCCTGGACAATGCCCTGGGCAACCTGGTGGCCGACGCCTACCACTGGGCCTCCACCACCCTGGTGGAAGATGCCCCCGATGTGGAGACGGTGACGGTGGTGGCCGACGGAGTGCTGCGGGCCTCCCTCTTCCAGGGGAACATCACCACCTCCCAGGCCTTTGACGTACTGTCTATGGGGGTGGGGGAGGACGGCAAGTCCGGCTACCCCCTGGTGTCCTGCTACCTCACCGGCAAGGAACTGAAGGCCGTCATGGAGGTGGACGCATCTGTGTCCCCCATCATGACAGGCACACAGCTCTATCTGTCCGGCGCCTATTATTCCTTCAATACCCACCGGCTCATTTTCAACCGGGTCACCGACGTACAGTTGGAGGAGCCCGCCTATGCCGTCAATTTCGGCACCCAGAGCCTGAGCAAGCTGGAAAACGACAAGCTCTACCGGGTAGTCTCCGGCATGTATTCCGCCCAGATGCTGGGCACCGTGAAGAGTAAATCCTTCGGGATTTTGTCTATCGTCCCCAAGGACGAAAATGGAGAGCCCATCACCGATTTCGCCTCCCGGGTCCTTGTGGACAAGAACGGAAATGAGATCAAGGAGTGGTACGCCTTGGCGGCCTATCTCCAGACCTTCGGCACCCAAGGCGTCCCCAGTCACTACCAGAGCGGCAGCTGCAAGACCATCAGCACCAGCTGGAACCCCATCGAGCTGGTGAAGAACCCCAGCCTGTTCTCCGTGGGACTGGTGCTGGTCCTCATCCTGCTGGTGGTGCTGGTGGTGCTGCTGGTGCGGACTCTTGTTCGCCGGGGCCGCAGAAGACGGGGCGGAGGCTACCGCCGCCGCCGGTTCCTGTAAAGGGAAGAAAGCCCCTTTTCTTAGTTTGTTGTCCCTGCGCGGCCCTGCCGTGCATACAAATAAGAAACGCAGGGAGGCGCCCCGGACATGGTCCGGGACCTGAAGTGCGGTTCGAGGAGGAAAAACAGTGAAACAGTACGAGATCGTCAAAAAGAAGGTGCTCACGCCGGAGATCAGTCAGATCTCCGTCTACGCACCGCTGATCGCCGCCAAGGCAAAGGCCGGTCAGTTCATCATCCTCCGAGTGGATGGGGAGGGGGAGCGCATCCCCCTGACTATCTCCAGCGCGGAGAATGACCTCATCACCGTCATCTACCAGAAGGTAGGCGCCACGACGCTGGCTCTGGATCAACTCAATGAGGGCGATTGCCTCCACGACTTCGTGGGCCCTCTGGGTGAGCCCACGCACGTGGATGGATACGGCCGCGTGGCGGTCCTGGGCGGCGGCCTGGGTTGTGCCATTGCTCTGCCGGTGGCCAAGGCGCTCCATGAGGCCGGCAATCAGGTGGACCTGATCGGCGGCTTCAAGACCAAGGATATCGTCATCCTGGAGGAGGAGATGTCCAAGGCCTGCACCAACCTGTACATCTGCACCGACGACGGAAGCTACGGCTTCTCCGGCTTTGTCACCGGCAAGCTGGAGGAGCTTATCAACAGCGGCGTGAAGTACGACCACGTCTTTGCCATCGGCCCGCTGATGATGATGAAGTTTGCCTGCAAGCTCACCGAGAAGTTCAACATCCCCACCACCGTCAGCATGAACCCCATCATGATCGACGGCACCGGCATGTGCGGCGGCTGCCGGCTCACCGTGGGCGGCGAGGTGAAGTTTGCCTGCGTGGACGGCCCCGACTTCGACGGCCATCAGGTGGACTTCGACGAGGTCATCGCCCGCAATGCCACCTATCGTGAATTTGAAGCAGAGCGGAAGAGAGACCATCTCTGCCGTCTGGGAGGAGGTGCTCTCAATGGCTAATATGCAGATGACCAAGACCCCCATGCCCGAGCAGGACCCCCAGGTCCGCAATCACAACTTCCTGGAGGTGGCCCAGGGCTACACCCCCGAGCAGGCCGTCAACGAGGCCCAGCGGTGCATCCACTGCAAGAACCCCGCCTGTGTCACCGGCTGCCCGGTAGGCATCCCCATCCCCGACTTTCTGGCCAAGGTGGCCGAGAAGGACTTTGCCGGGGCCTATGAGATCCTCTCCAACGCCAACGCCCTGCCCGCCATCTCCGGCCGTGTGTGCCCCCAGGAGAACCAGTGCGAGGGCAAGTGCGTCCGTGGCGTGAAGGGCGAGCCCGTGGCCATCGGCCGGGTGGAGCGCTTTGTGGCCGACTGGGCCGCCGAGCAGGGCCTGGCCAACGTGGCCACCGCCCCCAAGAACGGCCACAAGGTGGCCGTCATCGGCTCCGGCCCTGCCGGCCTGACCTGCGCCGGTGAGCTGGCCCGCATGGGCTACTCCGTCACCGTGTTCGAGGCCTTCCACACCGCCGGCGGCGTGCTCACCTACGGCATCCCCGAGTTCCGTCTGCCCAAGGCCATTGTGGCCCGGGAGGTGGACAACCTGGTGAAGATGGGCGTGGACATCGAGCTGAACATGGTCATCGGTAAGATCCTCACCATCCCCGAGATCTTTGAGCGGGGCTATGAGGCGGTGTTCATCGCCTCCGGCGCCGGTCTGCCCATGTTCATGAAGATCCCCGGCGAGGGCCTAGTGGGCGTCTACTCCGCCAACGAGTACCTCACCCGTATCAACCTGATGAAGGCCTACAAGGAGGGGGCGGAGACCCCCATCCTCCACAACAAGAAGGTGGCTGTTGTCGGCGGCGGCAACGTGGCCATGGACGCCGCCCGGTGTGCCAAGCGCATGGGCGCCGAGGTCCACATCGTCTACCGCCGCTCCGAGGCTGAGCTCCCCGCCCGTGCCGAAGAGGTCCACCACGCCAAGGAGGAGGGCATCATCTTCGATCTGCTCACCAACCCCGTCTCCATTGAGGGCGATGAGAAGGGCCATGTCCAGTCCATGACCTGCATCCGTATGGAGCTGGGCGAGCCCGACGCCTCCGGCCGCCGCCGTCCCGTTCCTGTGGAGGGCAGCGAGTTCAAGGTGGATGTGGACGCCGTCATCATGGCTCTGGGCACTTCCCCCAACCCCATGAGCACCAAGGGCACCGAGGGTCTGGAAAAGACCAGGAAGGGCTGTGTGGCTGCCGATGAGAGCGGCAAGACCAGCCTGGAGGGCGTGTTCGCCGGCGGCGACGCGGCTACCGGCGCCGCCACCGTCATTCTGGCTATGGGCGCGGGCAAGCACGCGGCCAAGTCCATTGACGAATATATTAAAAGCAAACAATAAGACCTGAAAAAGGGGAGCGGAGGCATCCGCTCCCCTTTTTTGTTCCCAAGGAAACCTTTACACCGGCAGCGGGGCGTGCTACACTGGGCTTAATGAGGAAGGGGAGGAGAGGGCCGTGGAAGAGAAGCTGTCCCTGGGCCATCTGGCGGCCCTGTTCACGGTGGTCAACTGGGGCACCACCTTCATTGCCACCAAGGTGCTGCTGGAGGCCTTTACCCCCCTGGAGATCCTGATTTTCCGCTTTGTGCTGGGCTACATCGCCCTGGCGGCGGTCTGCCCAAAGCGGTTGAAGGCGGGGGACTGGCGGAAGGAGGGGCTGTTTGCCGCGGCAGGGCTTACCGGCGTGTGCCTGTACTATCTGCTGGAAAACATCGCCCTTACCTTCAGCACCGCCTCCAACGTAGGGGTCATCGTGTCGGCATCCCCCCTGTTTGCGGCCCTGTTCTCCCTGGTCCTCAGCCGGGGAAAGGATCGGCCCGGGTGGCGGTTTTTGCTGGGCTTTTTGCTGTCCATGGGGGGCATCTGCCTCATCAGCTACACCGGCAGCGCCCTGGCGCTGGACCTGCGGGGGGACCTGCTGGCGGTGATGGCTGCCATGGTGTGGGCGGTGTACTCCCTGCTCACCAAGAAGATCGGCAGCTTTGGCTGGAACGTGATTTTGACCACCCGGCGCATCTTCTTCTACGGTATCCTCTTCATGATCCCCGCCGCCGCCTTCCTGCCCTTCCGGTGGGAGCTGGGACGGCTCAGTAACGGCAGCTACCTGGCCATGCTCCTCTACTTGGGCCTGGGAGCCTGCGCTATGTGTTTTGTCACCTGGAACTACGCCATCAAGACCCTGGGTCCGGTAAAGACCATGGTCTATATCTATCTGGTGCCGGTGATCACGGTGATCTGCTCGGCCCTCATCTTACACGAGACGGTTACCCTCCGCTCCGCGGCGGGCACCGCCCTGACTCTGGCAGGGCTGGTATTGTCCCAGTGGGACGCCCTGAAGACCCTGTGGACGGAGCGGGGAGGGACAAAAAAGGAGGAAGTTTGATATGGGAAAACCCACCGAGTACACTCTGACCTGGGAGGTCACCGACGAGATGACCGCCAAGCGCATCGGCAGCGCCGGGTCCAAGATCCTGTCTACCCCCAACATGGTGGCCCTTATGGAGGGGGCCGCCCTGGAGCTGGCCAAGGCCTATCTGGATGAGGGCATGACCACTGTGGGGGCGGAGATCCACTGCCGCCACCTGGCCCCCACCCCCGTGGGCATGAAGGTGAGCGCCACCGCCAAGCTGCGGAGCATCGAGCGGCGGAAGATGTGGTTTGACCTGGAGGTCTTTGACGAGAAGGGCAAGTGCGGGGAAGGGTCCCACCTGCGGATCATGGTTACCCCCAAGGGCATTCAGGACAAGGCGAAGCAGGAAAAGAGCGGGGAATAAAGCACAAAAGGGAGCGGGTGAAACCCGCTCCCTTTTGTGTGAGAGGAGATCGTGGAATGACTACCACGCGACCAGTTGGTCTGAAGCGAACACCCGCCGGGATGGAGCGGCAGGTTTCGCGGAACAAAGCGTCTGGGTATTACCGATGGACATTGATTGCAAAGGTCTGGTAATAACCGGACAGGGTGGTGGTCAGAACTTCGAGAATAAACTTTTTCATACAAGACCTTCCTTTCTTTTTCCATCAGTTTGGTTTGTGGGAGGCTTTTTGTTGTCCCCCCTGGAACTGGCCTTATGATAGCACAGGTTTCTGAGAAAATAAAATACCTATTATATTGCCTTTACCATATTTTTTTGATATGATAAATCGAAAGGAGGGAGGGCCATGGACCTGCGAACCCTGCGATATTTCACCACTGTGGCCCGGGAGCGGAACATCACCCGGGCAGCGGAAAAGCTGAATATGAGCCAGCCGCCCCTGAGCCACCAGATCCGATGTTTGGAGGAGGAACTGGGGGTGCAGCTGTTCATCCGGGGCAAGCGCCGCCTGGAGCTCACCGACGACGGCGTGTTGCTGCTGCGCCGGGCCAATCAGATCCTGGAGCTCACCGAAAAGACCGCCCAGGAGATGAAGGAGCGAAAAAATCAGGTGTCGGGTACATTGTATCTGGGGTTGGTGGAGGGGCGCGCCCCCTATCTGGCCGCCAACTGGATCGCCGGGTTCCGGCAGCGGTACCCCCTGGTCTACTACAACCTGTGGAACGGCAGCAGCGACGATGTGGTGGACCGGCTGCGCCAGGGACTGGCCGATCTGGCCATTGTGGCCACCCCCTACGACATGGAGCGGCTGGAGGGCTTTCCCGTGGGGGACGAGCCCTGGTGCGCCATCCTGCCTCGGGAGAGCGCCCTGGCCAAGGAGCCGGGGGACACCATCCCCCTGAAACGGCTGGTGGGGCAGCCCCTCATCGTTCCCTCCCGGGGCTCCCGGGTACAGGCCATCCGCCGGTGGTTCCAGGAAATCGGGGCGGAGCCCGACATCCGGTGCACCATGTCCAACTATGTGGACGCCCTGGCCCTCACCGAGCAGGGAGTGGGCATCAGCATCTTCCCCCAGACCACCCGGACCCCCAGTTCCTTGGTGCGGGTGAAGGTAATCACTCATCCAGCCCGGCGGGCGGAGTATGTGCTGGTGTGGAACCGGGAGGGACCAACATCCCGGATGGTAGGGGAATTCATCGCCTGGGTGCGAGCGTGGACCCGGGACCACCCGTCCATGGACGAGGCGGAGCGGGGCGAGCGGATTTTGTAAGGGAGGAACCAGATGCTGACCTATTCCATGGAGGGGCGCAACGGCCTGCCCCTGTACGACTACCTGAGCCGCCGCATCAAAGAAGACATCTGGGCCGGGAAGCTGCGGCCGGGAGAGAAGCTGCCCTCCAAGCGGGCGCTGGCCCGGAACCTGGAGGTCTCGGTGGTGACGGTGGAGAACGCCTACGCCCAGCTGGTGGCCGAGGGCTACCTGTATACCCGGGAGAAGAGCGGCTACTTTGTCAGCGCCCTGGACACCGGAGCCAAACCCACCCCCGCGCCCACCCTGCCGGCCATGGAGGAGCCGGAGGGGAAGTGGCTGCTGGACCTCCACAGCGGCGGGTCGGGCACCGAGGGCTTCCCCTTTGCGGTGTGGGCGCGGCTCATGCGCCGGGTCATCTCCGATGAAGGGGAGCGGCTGCTGAAGGTGTCCCCCCACAGCGGCGTGCCCGAGCTGCGCCGGGCCATTGTGGGCTACCTGCGGCAATTTCGGGGCATTGAGGCCTCGCCGGAGCAGGTGATGGTGGGAGCGGGCACCGAGTATCTCTATAACCTCATCGTTCAGCTGCTGGGCCGGGACAAGGTGTTTGGGCTGGAGCGACCCGGCTACCCCAAAGCGGGGAAGGTGTATGCCCTCAACGGGGCGGACTGCGTCCCACTGACCATGGACAGCCAGGGGGTGACGGTGGAGAGCGTCCGGGAGAGCGGGGCTCAGGTCATCCACCTCAGCCCCTCCCACCAGTTTCCCAGCGGCATCGTCACCCCCATCGCCCGGCGGCAGAGCCTGCTGCGCTGGGCCAGGGAGGAGGCGGGGCGGTACATCATCGAGGACGACTACGACAGCGAGTTCCGCTTCACCGGCCGGCCCATCCCCACCCTCCAGAGCATCGACCGGGGCGGACAGGTCATCTATATGAACACCTTCTCCCGTACCCTGGCCCCCTCTCTGCGCATCAGCTACATGGTGCTGCCCCCCGCTCTGCTGGAGGAGTACCGGAAGAAGCTGGGGTTCTACTCCTGCACCGTCCCCGCCATGGAGCAGTACACCCTGGCCCGGTTCCTCTCCGGCGGCGGCTTTGAGACCCACGTCAATCGCATGCGGGTCTTTTACCGGGGGCGGCGGGACCAGGTGCTCTCCGCCCTGGCGGACAGCCCCCTGAAAGGCCGGTATGAGGTGCGGGGGGAGGATGCGGGGCTCCACTTCCTGGTGGGGCTGGATACCGCCCGCAGCGACCGGAAACTGGCCGCTCTGGCCCGGAAGGAGGGCATCCGCCTCTCCTTCCTCACCGACTACGGCGGGGGAGAGGAGCACTGGCTGGTGGTGAACTACCCCGGCGCCGACCTGGAGCGGCTCCCTCAGGCCCTGGAAAAACTGGCGGTTTTGCTGTAAAAAACGGTCCCTGGCTTCATTGGCCGGGGACCGTTTCAACGTTCAATATACATGAATGAAAAGGTGACATGCAGAATTAAGAAGAAGTTAAGAAAAAAGAGAACTATTTCATGCTATGATGGTACTATCCCGGAACATAATGGAGGATACAGAGAGAGGAGGCCCGCCATGAACGATTTTATTTCGTATATTCTCTACTTACTTCAGCGAGGGATCTGCTTTGTTGTACCGGCACTTTTACTTTGTGTGCTGGTGTTAGCGGTTGGGTGGGGGATTGCGCGGAAAAGGGAACGCCGTTTTCCGTGGCGGCGGGCGATTGCCCTGTTGCTTCTGGTCATCTGGCTTGGATTGACCTTGTTTGTTACATTGTTTCGAGGTGAGCCTGGGGCTCGGCAGTGGAATTTTCACTTGTTTCTGGCATGGAAAGAGGCCTGGAATCAGTTTGCCCTGCGGGCGTGGCTCAATGTGCTGCTGAATATCGCACTGTTTGTTCCTTTGGGAAGTTTGCTTCCGTTGCTGTTCCGCGTGTTTCGAAACTGGTATGCCGTACTGCTGGCAGGATTTGGAGCCTCTCTTGCCATTGAGTTGGCGCAGCTGGCCACGGCCCGGGGAATGTTTGATGTAGACGATTTGTTTACTAACGCCCTGGGAACGATGATAGGCTGGAGCATCGTCATGCTGGTTTTAAGTGCGCTGGAGCGGAAAAACGGCTGGAAAGTCCAAAGCATTGCCTATCTCTCCGTACCAATGGCTTTAATTCTTGTGCTGGCAGGTATTTTTATAGGCTATGCAGTAAAACCGTATGGTAATTTACAGGATGCACCTGCGGTTACGGCAAACCTGAAGAATGTGCGATGGAAATTGGGATTTACCCCGCAGGAGGAACCGGTCACAGCCTGGGTATATGAGGTGGGACGGTTGGATCAGGCGGCATGTGAGCAATTTGGAACCCAGTTTGCCCAAAGCGTGGGATTTTCCATCGAGGATATCTATTACTATGATGATACCATCTGGTTTGGAAACCACTCCAGCGGAGACTTCCTTTTTGTGAATCGATTGGACGGTACCTGGGAGTACAACCTTGGCAGGGAGACGGCACCGGTATTTGATGTGCCCCCGGAAGAAGTCCGGTCCGGGGACATATTGGATGCTCTGCATCAGCTGGGGATAGAAGTTCCGGAGGACATACAATTTACCATCCAATCTCCAGACGAAAATGAGTTTTTTACAGCTAGTGCAGAAGTGAAAGTGGTTCCCGGAGCAGAAAAACAATGGTACGGTACATTACAATGTGATCTGCACTACCAAGACGGAAAAACAGAGCTGGACCAAATCGATTATCATATTGTCACGCTTTTACCGTGCAGGGAAGAATCCATTTTAAGCCCTGCGAAAGCCGTCCAGGAGCTGTACGACGGCCATAGCTTCCAGGGAAGAATATTGGAGTATTCCCAAGTGTCCCAAGTAACAGTCCTTTCCTGCGCGTTGGAGTGGAAGGGAGATACAAAAGGCTTCTATCAGCCGGTCTATCGTTTGGAATTGCAGCTTCAGGATCGAGGAACGATGACAGATTATGTCTCCGCCCTGAAATGACATAGCGCTGCGGTAAAGCGCGCTATGATTTGAAGTAAAAACAGCCGCAAGCTTGCTTGCGGCTGTTTTTATGACTCTTGTTCCGAAGATGAATCAGATTCTTTCCGGGAATGGCGTACCAGCAGGGCCATGATCTCGTGGTAAATGGCCTCCGGGGCCTGCTGGAACTTGCTGGTGAGGGTCTGGCCCTGGGTGAGGGAGGGGGAGATAAGTTTGAGCTCCATGAGAGGGCCGGCCTCGTCGGCCAGATAGAGCCGCACCGTACAGGTGCCGTCCTCATTGGGCTGCAGGCCGGTCTGCACCTGGGCCTGACGCATGAGAGCGTCGTTGAGCTTCACCAGGTTTTCGTCGCACCGCAGGCGCACGGAGTAGGGCAGGCTGCTCTGACAGATCTCAATGTTGCGCCGCCCCTTTTCCGTGATGGAGTAGAGCTCCCCGTCCAGCTTCAGATGCTCGGTCCGGGTCAGGTGGTCTACCGCCTCGGTGAGGGAGAAGTAGTCCACTCCCGCGTCGCACAGCGCCAGATCCAGCAGCTGCAGAAAGGTGATGGGAGCCACGGCGCGGTCCATGATATACAGCACCAACAGCTTTAAATCCAGTTCATTTTGGATAAATCCAGTCCGGGACATGGGGTCCTCCTCCTTTGATGAGCTCATACACCACTATTATACCCAAAAAGTTTGCCCGGGACAAGGGGCCTTTTCCGGCTGCCGCACCAAAAACGGCTTTGGTCATAGTATAGGGTGTACCCAGTATCTTCCCGGCAAAGGTCTGCCGGGAATATCCAGAGTTTTTAGGAGGGATTCCATATGCCGGAAAAGATGGTACCCGGCCCTGTGAGCGACGAGCGCCGCATCCGGGAGGCCGTGTGCATACACACGAAAAAGATCTTTGATTCGTGCAAGGAGGAAGATATAGCGCCTTTAATATTTTAGGGGAAAAAGAAAAACCGGGCTCACAGGGCGCGGAGGGCGAAGGTCAACTGAAAGTCGGAAGGCTTGGTTTTCTTCTCCTTCTGGTACCACACGGTGTCCAGCACCGACTTCAAAAGGGCGTTCTTCCCGGCGGGGTCGGCGGTGCCGTAGGCGTCCAGCACCGCCCGGATCCGCTCTGCCAGCAGGGCGGGGTTGGAGCACTGGACCTCCCGTAGGGAGCGCTGCAGCTC
Organism: uncultured Oscillospiraceae bacterium; assembly: GCA_944385665.1. GTDB lineage: Bacteria > Bacillota > Clostridia > Oscillospirales > Oscillospiraceae > Lawsonibacter. The sequence goes on along the minus strand of CALWYB010000027.1, from coordinate 16,933 downwards.
CGCCTCTTTCTTTTCCAGGGCGGCCCGCTTCTCCTTCACGGCGGCCATACGCTCCCGGAAGAGGGGCAGGTCATACTCCCCCAGCTCCAGCAGCTCATACAGCCGGTTCTTCTGCCGGTCGGTGCCGGCCAGCTCGTTTTTCACCGCGGCCAGGGTGGTCTCCAGCACGTCCGTGTTCCGGCCGGGGATGTGCTGGGGCTGGTCCATGGTCAGCCTGGCCAGGGTGTCCTCCAGAAAGTCCAGGATCTGTTTCTCTACCAGCTCAAACCGGGTGGAAGCGCAGCAGCCTGGCCGCATGCAGAGCAGATAGGGCTTGCCCTTCATCACCATGCGCTGCATATTTTGCCCGCAGTTGACGCACTTCACCAGCCCGGCCAGAGGGCTGCGGACGGTGCCGTCGTTGCGCGCCGGCCGGTAGCGGCCGTCCATGATGTCCTGGACTTGGTCAAAGAGCTCCCGGTCCACGATGGCCGGATGGAGTCCGTCGGTGATGGTCCACTCCTCCCGGGGCTGGTAGATGGTGATGTGCTTCAGATTGCCCTTGACGCCCTTCCGGATGTGCTTTTTCTGGTTCCAGACGATTTTACCCACATAGGTGGGGTTGCGGAGGATCTTGGCCACGCTGTTGCGGGAGAACTCCGGGGAGCGGTGGGGCCGGGCTCCCAGGGCGTTGACATGCCGGGCCACGGCCACGCAGCCATATCCCTGGGCGTAGAGCTGGAACATCATGCGCACGAACTTGGCTTCCGGCTCGTAGATCTCCAGGGTGGGCTTGCGGTCCACCACGGTCTTGTGGTAGCCGTAGGGAGCGTTGGCCACGTAGCAGCCCTCCTGGATGGACATCTGGAGCCCCCGGCGCAGGCGCTTGGTGATGATCTTGTACTCCCGGCGGGAGATGAAGGTCTTCAGCTCGGCGTACTCCTCGTCGATCTCATCGGACAGGTTATAGACCTTCTCCGGGGTGATGATGAGGGTGCCAGACTCCCGGAAGGCGTCCAGGATAATGCCCTGGTCCTTCATGCGGCCGCGGGAGAGCCGGTCCAGATCCATGCACAGCACCGCGTCATAGTGGCCGTCCTCCACGTCCTGGAGGAGGCGGAGCATCTGGGGCCGGGCGTAGAGGGACTCGCCGCTGACCACCTCGGGGTACTCCGCCAGGATGTGGATGCCGTGGGCGGCGGCGTAGTCATAGAGGGTCTTCTGGTGTTTGGAGAGTACCTCTTCGGTGGCCAGGCCCTCCTCCATGCGGGACTTGCGCAGGTAGACGGCGGCGTCCAGGCCGGTGAGGTCGGCGTTTTGGTTGTGGTCCATGGCGGGCCTCCTGTCGAAAGAAAACGAATGTTCGAATATTGGGCTTTTGAGAAGCCGCCCGAAGGGGCGGCTTCTTTGCTGATCAATGTAAGGCTCAGAGGACTTTTTCGCTGATCATGCGGCAAATGCCGGAGACATCCGCGTTGGAGACAAACTCAAATTTGGCCAGGCCCAGTCCGGAGAACCAAAGTTCCAGCTCACTGTCCAGATCGATCGTTCCGGCAGTTTCAACGGAGAACGCCTGGATCTTGCTGTACGGAAGGCTGGTAAAGTCCTTTTTCTTGCCGGTAATGCCCTGGACATTGATTGCAAAAATGCGCTTGTTGGTAAAGACTACGCCGTCACGGATGCCGCGGAAAGACTGGATGATCTCTTCTCCCGGAATGAACATTGGCTGAATCATGCTGGAAAAGTCACTGTTGGGGACGGGCTTGAGTTTCAGAAAGGAAGCGTTTTTAAAATCGATCATAGTGGTGGTCTCCTGTTCAAATTTTTGATTAGCCTCCGGCACACTTTTTGCAGGGAGTCAGTCCCTTGGCAAGGGCCTCAGCCAGGGTGGATGGGATATAGGTACCGTCATTACAATGGTTATCATAGTGATACCGCTTGCCGGTGGGGGTGATATAGACGGTGCGGCCATTCGACTGGGACTGCTGGCTCTGCTGTTGCTGCTGGGCGGCCTGCTGTGCTGCTTGCTGCGCAGCTGCTTCCTCGGCGGCCTTGCGGGCGGCTTCCTCTTCCGCTGCTTTCTTAGCGGCCTCCTCGGCGGCGATGCGCTCCGAGTCGATGACGGTGATGGTGACAATCTGGCTCTTGACGTCGCCGGCAGAGACGGAGATCTCCGCAGTGCCCTCAGCCTTGGGGGTGGCTACCCCCACCAGAGTGCCATTGTCATCCTGCGGGGTGAAGGTAAGGACGTCGGGGGCAGAGCTGGTAAACTCCACATCTGTGGCGTCAGCACCCTCCTCCAGCACCAGGACGGGGATGGACTGGGTGTCCTTCACGTCCAGCTCGATGGCCTGGTCACAGTCCAGGGAGAGAGAGGTGATAGCGGGGGCCTCCATCTCAGAAGTTGATATAGAGGAGGACACCGGGGCTGTAAATCCACCGCCCGAGACCTGATCGGTATCATCATTCTGTACGCAGGAGCCGATCATCCCAACAACTAAGACGGCCGCCACAATATAAGGCCATTTCCGCCGCTTCTTCCCGCCGGAAGGGGGCGGAGTTTGATTGATGGGTCCAGAGGAGGAAGGAGGAGAGGATTTTCCAGACGACTTCTGCTTACCAGAGGAGGAATAGTCCCTTACATAGCTTATTCCAGTGCCTGGGATAGAGGCGGTGGTGCGGAACCCACCGCCCGCTTTTTTTGTGGCGCGGAAGCCCTTGCCGCCTACACTGTACCCGATTCCGGATTTGCTAAAATTCACACGCAGCGGGCCAAAATTTACGCTCTTTCGAAAGCGAAATCCCATCGTTATTTCCTTCTTCCCTTATGTATTTAACATGCACATAAAATCCCGTTCTGGTGCTCTAACACCAGGGCGGGGCAGTTTTTTATTGAACTTTTTCCAATCGGACTGTTGTGGTCACACCGAGCGCTGTAACAGAATAGCTTATTTGCCCATTTTCGTAAGTAAATGTTTTGGTTTCGTCTCCAGATGCCATCAGAGCCATATCTGTCTTTTCCGTATCATTTACAGAGTCCCAGGAATAAGATTCAACTCCAGCTTCTGGCGCTTCAAAAGTTCCCGCCCAGTACAAAGAGGTTGTATCCCCTCCATCGGATACCCAATACACCTCGATGGTTCCATCGTTGATCATTGCAGTTTGGTAGCTGTCCTCTGAATTTTTATTGGACTGCTCCCATTCCCCAGTCAAGTCGATGGCAATTTGGCTTTTGCTTTCTACAGGTGTGCTTCCTGTAGCAGACGATTGATTTTGTGCCGACATCTCATTCTGTGATGCGTTAGAGGAACACCCGGCGAGAAGCAGCAGAATAGTCATAGTCACAGCAAGTATTCTTCCCATTTTTCTTCCTCCTCTGTGTCTAACTTGAACATAATTTTTTCCTGCTCTATTGAAATTATAGTACATATGTTCTATAATTGCAATACGACAATATAAAAGGGGGCGGCAATATGACCAGCAGGGAAGAGAGACTGTTATCCATCATCCGCGGCAGCAGAGATCCTGCTGCGCTGCTTGCCATAGCCGCCCAGGCTATTATTGCTTGTCAGCAGCCGCCTGCACCATGCGGATCACCATGTCCTGCTGATCCGGCGTCAGCTGACGAAACAAATCCATAAGTGCCTGTTCGGCATCTGTAAGCCCATTGTTTGAAAGAACAATGGGCTTTTCTGTTTGTTCAACCGTTCTATCATAAAATTTTATCTCAGAATATAATGCGCAAGATGGACTGTTTAAGCTGGAAATCAGGCTGTCAGATCCTGTAGCGATGAAGTCTTTTACATCGTTAAATAGGATGCGAATGGAACATTCTCCAGCATCTAATAGTTCTTTTAATGAGCCTTGTGGCGGAAGGTCATGGCTGGTAATTAAAATATCAGAATTGCCATTTACAAGGTAGTCTGTAGTGACACTAAGCACCTCGGCAATTTTTGAGAGGTATTTGGTGTATGACTTTGCGCGCCCGGTTTTCCATGCACTGACTGTTTTATCTGAAGTACCAATGAGGCGGGCAAACTCCTTTTGCTCAATGCCCCTCTTATCAAGCAACGAAAAGATACGATCAACAGTAGTAGACATGACATCACCTCTAAAGTGCATAAATCTTGGAAACCGAGATTGTGAGAAAAAGACAAAATTCTAAAATCTTTAATTTATAGATTGACAATCTAAAAAATAGAGATTATGATTTGCTCGTAGTAAGCGAGGCAAAGAAAACAGCAAAGGGTATTTTCCTCATTTTAGCATGATGACTGAGAGTAAGCAAGCATAAAGGAGGTGACCTCATTGGAATACAACGTCAGGATCCGGGCCTTGCGAGAGGAGCGGGGGATGTCTCAGCGGGAGCTGGCTAAGCGCTTGAACCTCTCTCCGGGCGGTGTGGCCAAGTGGGAATTGGGGCTCTCAGTTCCCACCGTGGAGAACCTTCTGGCCTTGGCTGATTTGTTTGGCTGCTCACTGGATGCCATCTTTGGCCGGGAGCCCCCTGGCCGCACCTCTGCTTAAACCATTTTACCCCAAAAAGGAGGGAGTTCCCATGCCGGAGGAATACCGGAACATCTACAAAATAGCTCGGCGGAATGCCGGTATCACCCAAGAAGCGGCCGCCGAGCAGCTGGGAATCAGTGTGGAGAGTGTACGCGCCTATGAAACCGGCCAGCGTATCCCGCCCAATCATGTAGTATCACGGATGGTGATCTGCTACGATGCCCAGCGGCTGGCCGTGCAGCACGTCAACCTGCATGATGAGCTGGCGTCCAGCATCATCCCCGTGATCCAGCCCCGCACCTTGATGGAGTCGGTGGTGCGGCTATGCAACCGGCTCAACCGCTTTTCCAGCAGCCACTCCGTGGAGCGCCTGCTGGAGATTGCCGAGGACGGCCGGATCGACGAGGAGGAGCGGGGGGAGTATGACGCCATCCTGTCCGAACTGAAGGCCCTGATCCAGTGCGGCATGGAGCTGCGGTTCTGTGAGCACGGGGACTGACATATCGGACGAGCTGCGGCCCATACGTTCAGAGAGGAGGTGGCGTCATGGGGCGAGTGGAGCAGTTTGAGCATCAGAACAAGATCTGTTACCGCAAAGAGCTGGATGGGTATCCGGTGGAGGTCATTGTGAAACACCGCACGGAAATCTATAACGGAAAAGAGATATCCGTAGAACTGCGGGACTGGCAGGGACGCCACTGTCTGATCCTTGGGGAAGAGGTACTGGACGTGGATCGCTCCTTTACCACCAACCGGGGACCAAAACTGGGAATTGCTCTGGGCATTGAGAAGCACCGGGAGGTGCCCTTCACCGAGGAGGAGAAGGCCGAGGGCCGCAAACGGGTCATCGAGGTGGCCACCCAGCTGATGATCCGGGCCGGGATCTGGTAGCTGGACATGTGTACATCAGAAAAAGGCCCCGCGGATGCGGGGCACAGAACAGGAGGATTACTTATGACAACGATGGTACGCAACCTGGACGATCTGGGGCGGATCGTCATTCCCAAGGAGATGCGGACGCAGCTGGATCTGGTCTCCGGCACACCCATAGAGATCATCGGGGTGGAGGACGGTGTCCTGCTGCGGAAGAAGCAGAAGGAGCCGCTGTGTGAACGGGTGCGCCGCCTGCGGGAGGAGGCCATCCGGGAAGAGGCCGGGCCGGTGGCCCTGGACTACCTGGACAAGCTGCTGGCCTCGCTGGAGGTGTAAGCATGTGGGAGCGACTGCGAAAAAACCACCCCGGCCTGTACGAGGCGCTGGAGTGGCTGAGTGTGGCCATGGCGCTGGGGGCATTTCTGCTGGCGCTGGGCATGTATTTGAGATAGGAGGGAGCCTATGGCTATTCCCAATTTGGATGCGGCGGTTCGGGTGACCCGGAAACTGCTGGAGCGGTATGGCGCTGCCCGGCTCATACAGGTGGAGGAGCTGCGCCCGGGGATCTATCGGGGACGGCTCAACGACGGTGGCCAGGCCCTGGCGGTGGTGTATGCCGGCGGCCGGATCGCGGTGAAGGAGGTAGAGCCGTGTTGGTAAATAAAAAATGCCCGAGAGCTTTGCCGACCCCCGGGCCGATGGGTGGAGCCCACCGTGAGAATATCCATAGTGTACCACAGGAACAAGTGTTTGACAAGGGGGGAGAGGTTATAATCCCCGATTATTTAAAGGACCGATGGGAGTCTGAACAGAGGCGGGCGGAACTGCTGTTTCTGGCAGACAACGGCGGCGGTTACCCGGATGCTCTGTCCGGCCCCGGTATGGATGAGGCTGACAGACGGATGGCCCTGAGGATCATGAGATTCCGCGTCCAGGAAGAATATGAGATGCCGATCGAAATCCTTAAGCCATCCACGCCGGACAATCTGGAGCCTTGGGTACGGCTGACCAACGGTGTGGCCGTGAACTTGGCAAATGGCTTTGTCTCACGAGCGGGAAGGAGGCGGCGTTATGGGTGAGAGCAGTGTACGCTTCAGCCGCCGGAAGGCCTTTGCCACGCTCTACCGGGAAGTGGCCCAGGACGCCCGCCTGAGTCTGGAGGCCAGGGGACTGCTGCTGCTGATGGCGTCCCTGCCGGAGGATTGGGAGTACAGCGTGGCTGGACTGTCCAAGATGGCCGGCTGTGGGAAGGACAAGCTCCGCCGGATCCTGGGCGAGCTGGAGAACGTAGGCTATCTGGCCCGGGAACAGAGCCACGATTCCGGGGGTAAATTTGCGGGAAATGTGTACGTCATCCAGGACGACGCGCCACCGTTGTCGGAAAACCCGACAACGGGAAAACCCGTCGACGGTTTTACCCGTCGTCGGGAAACCCGACGGAACAGTATATATAAGACTACAGTAGAAGAGAAGAAAATACCCCCTAAAGCCCCCCAAGGGGGCAAGCGTCCAAAGAAATATGATCTGGACGAGGACGCCAAGCCTATCCTACGCAGCTATGTGGGGGAGGACCGGGAGCTGGCCCAGGCGCTGGGCGCGCTCATCGAGGTGCGCATTGCCAAGAAGGCGGTCAACTCCGCCCGGGCCATCTCCATGCTGCTGCGTGAGCTGGACAAGCTGTCCCAGGGGCGCCGGGAGGACAAGCTGCTGCTCCTGAGCCAGAGCGTCACCAACAGCTGGAAGGGGGTGTTTCCCCTGAAGGGGAGCGGTGCTCAGCCAGCCCGCCCCCAGGCCGCCCAGGGTGAGTCAGCCCGGGTGATGGAGGAGGAGGGGACGTACCTGCTATGAACCGCAGCGAATACTACGACGCCCAACGCTCCGTCATCGGGTCCATGCTCCTGGACGGGAAGCACGTGGCCGGGATCGTGATGCACCGCAGCCGGGAGGAGGACTATACCGGCGAGTACAAGACCCTCTTCCGGGCCTGCCGGGAGCTGTTCCAGGCGGGCAAGCCGGTGGACCCGGTGGTCGTGAAGGACAAGGCTGGTCCACAGTACGCCCCTCTGCTGGCGGAGCTCATGGAGGAGACTCCCACCGCTGCCAACGTGGAGGTCTACCTGGACCTCCTGGTGGAGCAATCCAAGCTGCTCCGGATCCAGAGCCTGGCCGCCAGCGCGGTAAACTGCATCTCCCTGGAAGAGGTCCAGAAGCTGGTGGAACAGCAGCAGCGCATTCTGGGCGACCGGCCCGGGGTGAAGATCGTGGGCATGGAGCAGGGACTGCTGGACTTCTACGACCGGCAGCGCCGTCCTGCCAACCTGGTCCCCTGGGGGCTGGACAAGGTGGACGGTACCTTCCGGTGCGAGTACGGGGACTTTGTGGTGCTGGGCGGCTATCCCAGCGCGGGCAAGACCGCCCTGTCCCTCCAGCTGGCCTGGACCCAGGCCAAGGACAAGCGGGTGGGCTACTTCTCCCTGGAGACCCACCCCGACAAGATCATGGACCGCACCGTCACCGCCGTGTGCGGGGTGGACTTCGGCCGGATCAAGGAGCACTCCCTCCAAGAAGAGGACTGGCGGGAAATTGAGTGCCGCAGCACCGCCATGGTGGGCCGGAAGCTGGAGATCATCCAGGCCGGAGGCCTCTCCGTGGTGGACATCCAGGCTCTGGCCCTGGCGGGGCGGTACGACATCATCTACATCGACTACTTACAGCTCATCGCCCCCGAGGACCGGCGGCGCAGTGACGTGGAGCAGGTGACCCAGATCTCCAAAGACCTGCACGTGATGGCCCAGACCACCGGCATCACGGTGTGCGCCCTGTCCCAGCTGTCCCGGCCCCAGAAGGGCGGGGAGCAGGAGAAGGCCCCGGGCCTCCACTCCCTGCGCCAGTCCGGCCAGATCGAGCAGGACGCGGACGGGGTGCTGCTCCTGTACAAGGAGGAGCCCAACAACCCCCGCAGCCGCCGCTGCCTGAAAATCGCCAAGAACAAGGACGGCGAGGCAGGCGGGATCGTCTACCTGGTCTTTGACGGTGCCCACCAGCGCTTTCATGCCAGCGTGGTGGACAAGCCGGTGCGCCGGGAGCCGGAGTACAAGCAGACCGCCTTCTTTGACCTGCCGGGCAGCGTAAAGGTGCCCTTTGAGGAGGGAGGTGAGGCGTCGTGAAGGTAGGAGACCCCGTCCTCTTTGTGCCGGACTGCTGGGCCCATGGCCAGGGGTCGGATACCATTCGAGCCTATACCGGGCCCATCAAGGGCAAAATCGTGTACATTCACCCCAAACGCCGCTACTACGTGGCCGAGGGCCAGGTGGGCGGCCGCACCATCCGGGAGGCGTTCCAGATCATCCCGAAAAACTGAAAGGAGTTTGACTGCCGTGAGAACCTTTGCCATTGTGAACCGCAAAGGCGGGGTGGGAAAGACCACCACCGCCGTGAATCTGGCCTATGTGCTGGCCACCAGCTGCCGCCTGCGGGTGCTGCTCATCGACGCCGACGGGCAGGCCAACGCCACCGGCATCCTCCTGCCCAAGGGAGAATATGCGGGCCTGGGGGCGCTGCTCCGGGGCTATGGTATCTGTTACGACGAGTTGACAGTACATACCGACGTGGAGGGCCTGGACGTGCTGCCCGCCTCGGAAGACCTGTGGGCCCTGGATCTGGAGGCAGTGACCTCCGACTCCGGCCGTTCCTTCCGGGCCTTACGGGATCTGCGGGAGGCCGTGGAGGAGGACGGAAGCTACGACGTGATCGTCATCGACTGTCCGCCCAACCTGTCTACCGCTTGTGTCTCCGCCATCCTGGCCAGCGACGCCATCATCATCCCGGTGCTGTCCGACGTGTGCTCCACCGTGGGGGTGGCCGGCCTGGTGGAGCAGATCGACAACCTGCGCTCCATCCAGCCCACCCTGCGGGTGGCGGGGGTGCTCTTCAACCAGTGGCACCGGGCCCCGGTAGTGGATGACGCCATGACCACTCTCCGGGAGGAGTGCCCGGTGCCCATCTTTGATACCGTGATCCGCCGCACCGACAAGGTGCCCGAGTCCAGCTGGGCGGGCCGGGCCGTCCAGGCCTGGAGCCCCTGGTGCTCCGCCGCCCGGGACTACCGAGCGTGGGTGGCCGAACTGCTGGAGAAGGAGGGGATGGTCCATGAGTAAGCCGGATTTGGGGCGGATCATTGCCCAGACCATGGCCAAGCCCGCCGAGGACCGCACCATTGAGGCCATCACCGGGGAGATTTTGGACGCGCAGCGCAAGGGCGGGGAAGCAATCCTCACCATTGGGCGATGCCTCAATGAGGCCAAAGACATGCTGCCCCATGGAGAGTGGCTGCCTTGGCTTGCGGAAAAGGTGGGATACTCCGAGAAAACGGCTCAGAATTTCATGCGCTTGGCCCGGGAGTTTTCAAATCCGCAAGCGCTTGCGGATTTGGGAGCAACGAAGGCCCTGAAGCTGTTGGCTCTGCCCCAAGACGAGCGAGAGAAGTTCGTAGAGGATCACAACGTTATCGACATGACCACCCGCCAGCTGGAGCAGGCTATCAAGGAACGGGACGAGGCCCGGAAGGCCGCCGAGGCGGCCAAGGCAGAGGCCAGCACCGCCGAGCAGGCCCGGGCCAAGATGGCCGAGGATATGGCCTTGCTCAATGCCCGGTTGACCGGTGCGCGGGAAGATCGGGAGCAGGCCGTAGAGTCTGCAAAGAAACTGGAGGCTGAGCTGGCCGAGCTGAAAAACCGGCCGGTGGAGGTGGCCGTGGAGACGGTGGCCGACCCGGAGGCCCTGGAAAAGGCCCGGGCGGAGGCTGTGGCCGAGATGCAGGCCAAGCTGGACCGTGCCAAGGAGGCGGCGGCAAAGGCAAAGTACCGGCAGCAGAAAGCAGAGGCCGACCTGGACCAGGTCAAAACCCAGCTCCAGGAGTCAGAGCGCGCCAGGAAGAACGCGGTGCTGGCCTCCGACGAGGACATGGCCACCTTCCAGGTCCTCTTCCAGCAAGCTCAGGAGCAGGCCAACAAAATGCGGGGCATCCTTCTCAAGCTGCGGGGACGGCCCGACCCCGCAGCCGCTCAGGGGGTCGAAAAGGCCCTGCGGGCCTTGTCCCAGGCTATTGGGAGGTGCGCGGAATGAGCAGTTGGTATGAGCAGGCCAGGGAACGGCTGAACAAGGAGTGCAGGGAGGTCAAAGGGCAAAAGGAGCGGGCCATGAGCTCCGCCGTCCGGGACACCTTGCTGGAGTTCTGCCGGCAGAATGAGGAGTTTGCCCAGGCCGTGGCCCAAGGCGGCAGCTTCCCGGACTGCATGAAGGCGGTAGCCAAGGGGGTGGGCGGTTCCATCTCCGACCTGGAGGCTTACCGCCGGGCGGTGTCCTTCTACTTTGACGGGGCCAGGGTCCAGTTCCAGATGGTCATTCAGTTGGAACCGGCGGAAACAGAGCCGGACCGGGGCGGGCTGCTGCTGAATCTGTCCGACTTCTTCTGAGGGGGCGGACGGGATGAACTACACCGAACAAGAGCGGGAGATCCTCAACAACTGGCCCACCGTGACCCAGGAGGATCTGGTGCGGATGAACGACCTGTTTCCGCACTACCTGTTTTTCCGCCGGGTGAACACCCTGGGGCTGGTGACCATCGATCTCCGTGCCTCCTGCTGCGGGCACCGAGAGATCCGGCCCCGGCTGCCCCGCACCGAGACCCCGGAGCACCGGGAACTACTGGGTCACCTCAAACACAAGGAGCCATGGACCTGCCCCTGGTGTGGCCGCAGTGTGAGAGTCATCGATCTCAGCAAGGCGGGACATCGGAAGTCCCTGGCCCAGCGGGAACTGACCGTGATCCTCCACACCAGAGGAGACGCCCTGTATGCCGACGCCCTGGTTCTCCGGAAGGACTACGAGGATGACGCCGCCCTCACCGCCCGGCCCACCGCCTGGTGCTCCAGCGGTTACCGGTTTGTCAAAGGGGAGGTGATGCAGTCGGATCACCAGGTATTTGATGAAAAACCCGTTATTACTTACGAGCGGAACAAGCTGGGCCGGCGGAAGTGGGTCCAGGAGCCCTTTAAGTGGGGGAGCCTTTCCTTTTACCAGCACGAGTCCTACTCCATCCTGAACCGGGAAGCCCTGGAGAGCCATCCCTTTTTCCGATACTGCGGCTACTTCCACCACTGGCAGTCCCGGCCAGGCGGCGCCCAGGGGTATGCGTTCCGCTTCCACGATTTTATCTCCTACCTGACCGCTTATGCCATCTACCCCAGGCAGGTGGAGATGCTGGTCAAAAGCGGGATGTGCCGCCCCATATCCGACCTGATCTTTGACCGGAAGAAAAACGCGGCAGCTATGTGTTGGGAGGAGCCGGACCCGAAAAAGAGTTTCGGCCTCAACAAGCGGGAGCTGTCCTGGTTGATGGCCGTCCAGCCGCCCATGGAGGTGCTGGCCGTGCGGAACTATGTACGCCGGCACTGGGGGAAGTGCTGGGACCTCCCGTTCTGCTATGACTTCTACAACCTGTGGGGCACCCATCAGGACCCCATGGAGGTGCTTCGGTTCCTCAACCGATACCACCTGGACCCGGACCGGTTCCTGCGGTATCTGGACGGGGTGTTTGTTCAGAACGAGGAGTATTATGCCACCCTGTTTGAGGTATACCGGGACTATCTGGAGGCAGCCTACGCCCTGGGGTACTGCATGGAGCACAGCAAGGTGCTGTGGCCGGAGCAGCTCTACACCGCCCATGATACCCTCACCGCGGAGCTGGCGGCCCGGTATACGGAGCCAAAAAGCAAGAAGGTCGCCATGGACGGAAAAGCCAGGAAGGAGAAATACGAGTTTGAACTGGACGGCCTGCGGATCATCTTCCCGCTGACGGCTCAGGCCATCAATCGGGAGGGGAAGGCCCTGGACCACTGCGTGGGAGGCTATGCCGAGCGGCATATCCGCGGTGTCACCACCATCCTGTTTTTGCGGAAGGCCGACCAACCCGGGGTGCCCTATGTGACCATTGAGATGTACGGAAACCAGATCCAGCAGATCCATGGGTACAAAAACGAGGTGGGCACCGGAGCCAAGAACCCCAGGGTGGTCCACAAGGCGTTCCTGGACACCTGGCTGCGGTGGCTGCGCTCCGGAAGTAAGCGCAACGAGGACGGCACGCCCAAGCTGCCGAAACGAAAAAAAGAGGCAAGCCATGAACCGGCCGCCCGTACTGCTTGAACCGTATGAAAGGAGAATTTTACATGATCGTATACAAGTGTGGATTTCCGGAATGGGTGGAGGAGCCCCGGCCCTGCGAAAACCCCAACGAGGACCCGCCTGTGAGCTGTGATTCGTGCTTCTTTGGCTACGAGGAAGAGGAGGACTTTTAAGAGTAAGAACGTCCCGCCCCATAAGGGGGCGGGACCGCGTCCGTTACAGTTCCTCCCAGTCCTCCAGATCGGCGGCGGGCAGGTCGTTGGTCAGATTGTCCCGGCCCAGGTCGGTATCCAGAAGGGAGGTGGTGGGGAAGGGCGTGGAGTGAAACACCTTCAGGTCAGCGCCCGATGTGCCGGGGATGATGGGGTTTGCCTTGTGCTTGCCGTGCTTGGCCTTGCCCTGGATTTCGGGGACGGGCGACTGGGAATTGTGAGGACGGGTATGCGTCCACTCCGGACGCGCCATGCCTTGTTTGGCCATAAAATCACCTCGACGATAGCTTTTCACCGGAGAAAAAGATGATTCATGGAGGATTTTGTATGAAAAAGAATATGCGCCGCGTTTCGCTGCGGGTGACCGCCCAGACCCTCTACAACCTGGAGCGGCTGAGACAGATGGGGGAGCTGCGGGATATGGGCCGGGTGGTGGACAAGCTGACCCGGGAGAAGATGCTCGCCCTGCATGGGGATCATCTTCGTAAACCCACGAAAAAGATAAACCATTTTCGTGACGCCACGAAAATGGACCGAACCAAAGAGAAGGGAGCGCAGAAATGGACCATGAAACAGTTTTGCCAGCAGAGATAAAGAAGCTGGGCCGCCCGGTACTGGTGGTGCGGGTGCCGGCAAAGGAGTCGGCAGATCTGCGAGCGGTGCGAAGCTTCGTCATGGATAGCTTGGCCCTGGGGGTGCTGGTGGTAGGGCAGGGGGTAGGGTTGTCCCTGGAATACCTCCCCGACCTGGGCGGCGTGGCCTGCACCTGGGATGTCCCGGGGGAGGTGGCCCATGAGTAAGATCCTCCGTAAGATCCGGGCGGGCCGGGTAGTCTTTGCGGTGGTGTACACGCCCTGCACGGCAGGGGACAGCCCCAAGGTCCGGGCCCAGAAGCAAAAGGCCAGCACCGCCGCCCGGGAGAAGCTTAATGCCCGAACCTCTTTTCAGAAGCTGGAGCGCACCCTGGCCGCTAACTTTGACGACGGCGATCTGTTCGTGACCCTCACCTACGATGACAAGCACCTGCCGGATAGCCGGGACAAGGCGGTGCGCAAGATCCGCGCCTTTCTCTCGAAGCTGCGCAAAGCCCGGGCCGAGCGGGGAGAGGAACTCCATTACATCTATGTCACCGAGGGGGCCTATCCCGGCGGGCGGCTGCACCACCACTTGGTGGTCAACTCCACTGGTGACGACCTGGAGGAGATCCGGCGGCTATGGATCTACGGCGACAACGTGGAGCTGCGTCGGCTGTCCTTTCATAAGGACTACACCTATGAAGATCTGGCCAGCTACCTGACCAAGGAGCCACGGGAGTGGGGCCATCCGCAGGTAGGGGAGCGCACCTGGACACCATCTCTTGGGTTGCTCCGACCGGAGGCCGAGACCGAAACGGTGCCCGACTGCGTGACTCTCGCCGCGCCGCCTGAGGCGGAGACCTTGGCCCGAGTGGGGCCGGTGGTCAATGGGTACGGGGAATTTGCCTGGATCAAGTATATGTTGCCAAAAACTGACAGAAAGAAGCGGCGTAGGAGCCGCAGGCGGAGACAGAAGAAAGAATAGCTTTTCTATTCTTTTCGGTCTCGGGGGTAAGTATATTCTCTTACATATTACACAGAAAGGCGGCGAAAAGGTTTGCAAACAGATGTACGATGTGGTAAACTTGTCATAAGGAACGGACGGTATGTCTGTCCCAACTGCAAGCAGACGACCAACCAGAAGGCAGATGCCGAGACGGATGCCTCCAACCTGATCCTCTGGTGCCGGAGCTGCAAAGCAGAATATCGCGTGAATATCCAACGTGGCCAGTGCTTCGTGTTAAGCCGGTGCCGATGACTTCCCAAGTGGGGGAGCGTCGGCACCGGCTTTTTGTTTTGCCCCGAGGTGATAGCCGGGAGCCAGAAAGCCGGAGCCGACCAGGGAGGTAGCAGCATGATTTCAGCGACCAGACTCCATCAGCTGGTGGAGCTTGTCCAGGTGGGCCGGGAGGCCCAGTTCTACGGCTGGCCGGAGTGGCAGGCCGTCCGGGAGGACGTGCTCAAGCTAGACAAGCGGGAGTGCGTTCTTTGCCGGGAGCGGCGCCGCCGATACCGGCCGGCCCGGATCGTCCACCACGTCAAGCACCTGAGGGACCGGCCCGACCTGGCCCTGAGCATCACAGACCCGGATACCGGAGAGCGGCAGTTGATGAGCGTCTGCAAGAAATGCCACGAGGCGCTCCACCCGGAGAGCCAGCGTCAATTCGCTCCCCAACGGCCGCCGCTCACCGCCGAGCGCTGGGACTGACACCCCCCGTCGGAAAAACGGGGTGGAGGCCGCAGCGGCCGAATCGGGCGGGTCCAGGACATTTGCGGGAGGCTCGGGTGCATACGCGCGCCCCGGCTGTCCCAGGCCGAAAGGAGGGAGATCGTGGGCAAACCAAACGACACCGCCGGGAAAAACTGGCGGCAGACCAAGGCGTTTCGTGGGCTGCGCCAGTCCATGCTGGACGACCTGTTGGCCAGGGGACTGGTGGATCAGGCCTACACCGACAAGGTGGAGGAGTACATGGACTTCTGGGTCCAGCGCCAAAAGCTGGAGGCGGACATTGCCGCCCGGGGCGTCACCGTGCTGGATGCCAAGCGAGGGATGCCGGTGGAGAACCGCAGCGTCTCCCTGAGCGTACAGGTATCCCGGCAGATGCTGGCCATCTTTACCGCCCTGGGCCTGAAGGACGACGCCTGCGCCGCCTCCCCCCAGGGAGGTGACGACGATGAGCTGTGAGATCCCGCCGGAGGTCCTGGAGTATATCCAGCTGGTGGAGTCAGGAAACCCCCGGGCTTGCCCGGAACAGCACGCCCTGGTGGCCCTGGTGCGCCGGTCCTTTGAGACGGAAGATCTCCAGGTGGAGACCGGCCGGCTGGAAAAGTATCTGGGACTTCAAAAGTACTTCCCCTTCGTCCTGTTCCCATGGGAGAAATTCCTCTTTGCCCTCTGGAACTGCACCTACACCGCCCAGGGCCGCCCCCGTTGGAAGACGGTGCTGTGCATGGTGGGCCGGGGCGCGGGCAAGGACGGCTACATTGCCTTCGACTCGGCGTGTTCCATCTCGCCCTACAATCCGGTGGGACACTACAACGTGGACATCTGCGCCATGAACGAGGACCAGGCCACCCAGCCCTCCAAAGACCTGGTGGAGGTGTTGGAGCTGCCCCGATACGAGGCCAAGCTGAACCGGCACTACTACCACACCAAGGAGATCATCCAGGGCCGAAAAAACCGGGGCGTCATGAAGGGGCGCACCAACAACCCCAAGGGCCGGGACGGGATGCGCTCTGGCAAGACCATCTTCAACGAGGTCCACGCCTATGAGAATTACGACAACATCAAGGTATTTATCACCGGCCTTGGCAAGGTGGCCGATGCCCGCATCGGCTACTTCACCTCCAATGGGGAGGTGTCCGACGGCCCCCTGGACGACAAGCTGGCCCAGGCCAGACGCATCCTCTTCGAGGGGGAGGCGGACGGTGGGATGCTGCCCTTCATCTGCTGCCTCCAGAGCCAGGACCAGGTCCACGACCCGGCCAACTGGTACATGGCCAACCCGTCCCTGGCTTACCGCCCTTCGCTCCTTCAGGAGACGGAGGACGAATACCGCGACTGGCTGGAGCACCCGGAACAGAACGGGGACTTTCTGACCAAGCGCATGGGCCTGCGGGCAGGTTTCCGGGAGATCTCCGTTACCGACTACGAGAAGGTGAAGGCCACCAACCGGCCCCTGCCTGACCTGCGGGGCTGGTCCTGTACAGTGGGGGTGGACTACGCGGAGCTGTCCGACTGGGCCGCCGTCAATCTCCATTTCCGGCAGGGGGCGGAGCGGTTTGACCTGAACCATGCCTGGATCTGCGCCCAGTCCAAGACCCTGCCCCGGGTAAAGGCCCCCTGGCGGGCCTGGGCTGAGGCGGGCCACTGCACGGTGGTGGAGGATGTCTCCATCCATCCGGACCTGCTGGCCGACTACGTCCGGCGGTCCGGGCAGCGGTACAACCTGAAGCTGCTGTGCATGGACCACTACCGCTGGACCCTGGTATCGGAGAGCTTTCGCAAGATCGGCTTTGACGCCAACGACAAGAGCCGGGTGAAGCTGGTGCGGCCCTCCGACATCATGCAGGTGGAGCCGGTCATCCAGGAGTGCTTTGACC
>CALWYB010000026.1 GCA_944385665.1 uncultured Oscillospiraceae bacterium | reverse complement strand
CTGGCCTCCTCATACTCCTTGGGCACCGCCTTCAGGGCGGTCTCGGACACGGAAATGATAGAGGGCAGGATCATGACGGCCAGCACGATGATGGCGGCCAGCAGGCTGTCGCCGGCGGGGACGTGGAAGAACTCCCGGATGGCGGGCAGCAGCACCATCATACCCACCAGGCCGTAGACCACCGAGGGGATACCAGCCAGCAGATCCACCGCCGGACGGATGATGCCCGCCGCCTTGGGGGGCGCCACCTTGGCCAGGAACACGGCGGTAAAGAAGCCGATGGGCACGCCAATGATGATGGCGCCGGCGGTACCGTAGATGGAGGTCAGGATAAAGGGCAGGATGCCATAGGCCGGATCGGTCTTATTGGTGGAGTCCCACCGGGTGCCGAACAGGAAGTCGACGAGGCCCACCTCTTTAATCGCGGGCAGACCGGAGAGGATCAAATAAATCGTAATGAGCAGCACAAACGCGATGGCGATAAACCCACACAGCAGGAACACGGCCTTCATTCCGTTCTCCATCGCATTTTTTGCCCGGAGCGATACGTTTTTGTTCATAAGTAACCAACCTTTGTCGCAAATTCTGAATCCTCAGCTGACAGAGAGCCCGGCGCGGCCTGTGACAAAGGGCCGGGCCCTTTGTCAACTGAGGATGGTGTTTTTGAAAACAGGCCCCCGTGGCCGGGGGCCTGTTTTCCTGTTGGGATTCAGTCTGACTTAGCCCTTGGGGGACACGGCGCCGGCGGCGGCGATGTACTCCGCGCTGTCCGCGCTCATGGCAAAGTCCAGGAAGGCCTGGGCAGCCTCAGACAGCTCGGTGCCCTCCTTGGTGACCATGACGAAGGGGCGCTGGATCTCATAGGTGCCGTCCTTCACGGTCTCCTCAGAAGGAGCCACACCGTTGACCTTGACCGCCTTCACGGTGTCGTCCACCGCGGACAGGGAGGCATAGCCGATGGCGTTGGGGTTGGAAGCCACGTTGCCGATCACGTCGCCGGTGGAGGAGTACTCATTGGTGTACTTGCAGCTGTCCACCACGCCCACGATTTCCTCGAAGGCGCCGCGGGTACCGGAACCAGCCTCACGGCCGAAGACAGCGATCTCGCCGTCAGAGCCGCCCACCTCAGACCAGTTGGTGATCTCGCCGGTGAAGATCTTGGCGATCTGGTCCACGGTCAGGTCCTCCACGCCATTGGCGGGGTTGACCACAATGGCCACGCCGTCCAGAGCCACGATGTTCTCCACCGCGCCGGCGGCCTTTTCCTCATCGGTCAGAGCACGGGAGGACAGGCCGATGTCGCAGGTACCGGAGGTAGCACCCTCAATGCCGGCGCCGGAACCGGAACCGGTGTAGTTGATCTTCACGCCGGGATTGGCCTCCTCAAAGACCTCGGTAAAGACCTCCATCACGTCCTTCATGGAGGTGGAACCGGCGGTGTTGACGGTGCCGCTGAGCTCCACGGTGGAGGTGTCGCTGCCGCCGCTCTGCGCATCGCTCTGGCTGCCGTCATTCTGGGTATTGCTGCTGCCGCAGCCGGTGAACAGGCCCAGGGCCAGCGCCAGGGACAGGCCAAGGCAAGTAAGCTTCTTCATATTCATCGTTCTCCTTTTTACTTGTTAAGTAATGTGCAATCCGTTTCCCGTTTTGCGTGTCTCAGTATAAAAAAGGTGTGTAAAATGGAAAACACACTTTTTGTTAAATCTATGTAAAACGCCCCATTTCTCCTGTTATTGGTTACTTTTCACCAAAAGAAAGGGGTATCATTGTAATCCAATGTAAAATGAGCCCAGTTTCTCCCATTCTTCTCCCTCTTCCCGCAGCAAAAAATCGGAGCCGCTCTCCTTTGAGAGCGGCTCCGGCCGATTTTCATATTCTATTCTTTACAAACTGCCCCGCATCACCAGGCGCTCCAGCCCCTTCCGGTCCAACAGGCGCACGCCGCCCCGGAACAGCTCCACCGCTCCCGCGGAGGAGAGCTTCTTCAACGTGCGGGTCACCGCCTCCCGGGCGCTGCCGATGGCCTGGGCCAGCTGCTCCTGTGTCACCTGGAGGGTATCCGTTCCCAGGCGTTTGGACTCCTCCAGCAGGTAGGAGGCCACCCGCTGCTCCAGAGTATAAAAGAGCATCTGCTCGATGGCCCGAATCGCATCGGAGAACCGCTCTGTTGCCGCTTTATAGATAAAATTTTCCACGTAGATATTTTCCCGCATCAGGGCAGCCAGGTACTGCACGGGGATGACCAAGGCCTCCACCTCTCCCTCTGCCTGGATCTGGACGTCAAAGGTGATGGCGCTGAGCATACAGGAGGCGGACAGCACGCATACCTCCCCCGCCGTCATGCGGGAGATGGTGGCCTCCCGCCCGTCTTCCGATAATAAGTAGATCCGTACCACCCCGCTCTGGATGAGCAGAGCGCCCAGACAGTCGGTGTCCGGGGAGCGGATGATCTGTCCCGGGGCATAGGTGGCCCGCTGCACCGTCTGGGTCAGGGTCTGCTGCTGCTGCGGGGTCAGATGGGGCCAGAAGGACAGGGATTCCAGGGGCAGGGTATTCATAGGAGAACTCCTCTCTCAGGGAAACTATACTGATTCTCTCCTTATTATAATAGTTTTTTCTCCCAGGGCAAGCACTTTGTGACTGCGTCACAGAGTACGCCCGGTTTTTCATGATAGAGTTACCCTAACCAAACCAATTTTTCTTGACAAACGGACAGGAGGTTTTTTATCATGAAGCAAGTTTTCTCCTTTCTTCGTTCCAATGCCGTGGGGCTTGCCCTCATCGTTCTGGGGCTGGCGGGAGGATACCTCTACTACCGCCTCACCCTGTGCCAAAGCGGCGCCTGCCCCCTCACCTCCACCCCCTACTATTCCATGTTTGTGGGCGGCCTGCTGGGCGCTCTGGCCGGAGATCTGCTCTCCGCAGTGTGGAAACGTCTGAGCGCGCAATAATCATCACCGGGAGGACCACGTTATGGCCTATCTTGTTACCTTCCTGGAAGGACTCATCACCTTTATCTCCCCCTGCCTGCTGCCCATGCTGCCCATCTACCTCTCCTACTTTGCGGGAGGGCAGCGGGATGCCTCCCAAGGACAGGTGCTGAAAAACGCCCTGGGCTTTGTGCTGGGCTTTACCCTGCTGTTTGTGGCCATGGGGGCCTTTGCCGGCTCCATCGGCGCCCTGCTGGCCCGGCACCAGCAGGCGGTCAACCTCATCAGCGGCCTGGTGGTCATCTTCTTTGGCCTGAACTTTCTGGGGGTGTTCCGCCTGTCCCTGTTCCGGGGCACCAAGGGGTTCTCGGTCAAGGGGAGCATGGGCTTTTTCTCCGCCCTTGTGTTCGGCGCGGTTTTTGCCGTGGGCTGGACCCCCTGTGTGGGCGCGTTCCTGGGCTCGGCCCTGATGCTGGCCTCCCAGCAGGGCTCCACCCTGCGGGGCGTGATTTTGCTGCTGTGCTACTCCGCCGGCCTCGGCATCCCCTTTCTGGCCAGCGCCCTGCTCATCCAGTCCCTGAAATCCGCCTTTGACTGGGTCAAACGTCACTATTCCGTTATCAACGCCGTCTCGGGCGGTCTGCTCATCGTAGTCGGTATCCTGATGGCTACCGGCACCATGGGCACGCTGCTCTCCCGTTTGGCATAAGGAGGTACATGAACTCATGGGTAAAAAATCCACACTGTTTCTGGGTCTTGGCCTGGTGGTGGTGCTGGCCGTGGCCGGCTTCCTGTACACCCGTCTGGCCCCTTCCGCCGAAAGCGGCCAGCTGGCCGATGAGCCTGCCCAGTCTCAGGACAGCTCCGCCTCGTCTTCCCAGCCCCAGACCAACCTGGCCCCCTCCTTCCCCATGGAGGACGCCCAGGGCAACACGGTGCAGCTGTCTGACTTTCTGGGGCAGAAGCCCGTCTTTCTCAACTTCTGGGCCTCCACCTGCCCCCCCTGCAAGCAGGAGATGCCGGACATCCAGGCTCTCTATGAGCAGTATGGCGACCAGATCCAGTTTGTGCTGGTGAATGTGGGCGCCGCCATGAACGACACCCGGGAGAAGGCGGAGAGCTACCTGGAGGAAGAGGGCTTCACCTTCCCAGTGTACTACGATGTGGACTACCAGGCCATCACCACCTACGGCATGAACTCCTTTCCCTTCTCCTTCTTCATTGACAGCCAGGGGAATGTGGTCACCTACGGCCGAGGCATGCTCTCGGCCTCCCTGCTGCAAAAGGGGCTGAACCGGATGGCCCCGGACGTGGTTCCCGCTCCGTAGTTTTCGTTTCACAGATCGTTCACAAAAACTCCGTTTTTTCTACGCGGTTGGCTCTTGCGTCCCAAAAAAAAAGGCAGTATAATATGGTTGTTGCGTTATGAGCCGGATAAGGCAAATCCGGTTTTCGGTTGCGAATCCCGGTTCACGGAGGTAACATTATGGTAAAAGCGATCGTAGGCGCCAACTGGGGCGACGAGGGCAAGGGCAAGATCACCGACATGCTGGCGGAGACCTCTGATGTGGTCATCCGGTTCCAGGGCGGTGCCAATGCCGGCCACACTATCATCAATGATTATGGCCGGTTTGCTCTGCACATCCTCCCCTCCGGCACCTTCTACCCCCACGTCACCAACATCATCGGCAACGGTGTGGCGCTGGACATCCGCAAGCTGGTGGACGAGCTCAGATCCATCACCAGCCAGGGCGTGCCCGCTCCCAACCTGATCGTCTCAGAGCGCTGCCAGATCCTGATGCCCTACCACGTGCTTCAGGACGCCTATGAGGAGGAGCGTCTGGCCGGCAAGGCCTTCGGTTCCACCAAGAGCGGCATCGCCCCCTTCTATTCCGACAAGTACGCCAAGATCGGCATCCAGGTGTGCGACCTGTTTGACGAGCAGCGTCTGAAGGAGCGTCTGACCGCCGCCGTCTCTATGAAAAATGTGCTCTTTGAGCACCTCTACCACAAGCCCACCCTGAATGTGGACGACCTGTTCCAGGAGCTCATCGCCCTGCGGGAGGAGATCCGTCCCTACGTGGGCGACGCGGTGGGCTTTGTCCACCAGGCCCTGAAGGAGGGCAAGACCGTCCTGCTGGAGGGCCAGCTGGGCTCCATGAAGGACCCCGACCTGGGCATCTTCCCCATGACCACCTCCTCTCACACCCTGGCCGGCTTCGGCTGTGTGGGCGCTGCGGTGCCTCCCACCGCGGTGGAGGATGTCATCTGCGTCACCAAGGCCTACTCCTCCTCCGTGGGCTCCCACACCGAGCCCTTCGTCAGCGAGCTGCTGGGCGAGGAGGGCGACGAGCTGCGCCGCCGGGGCGGCGACAAGGGCGAGTTCGGCGCCACCACCGGCCGTCCCCGCCGGGTAGGCTGGTTTGACACCGTGGCCACCAAGTACGGCTGCATGGTCCAGGGTGCCACCCAGGTGGCCCTCACCTGTCTGGACGTGCTGGGCTATCTGGATGAGATCAAGGTGTGCACCGGCTACGAGATCGACGGCAAGGTCACCGATGTGTTCCCGGTCACTCCCCTGCTGATGAAGGCCAAGCCGGTGTTTACCACTCTGCCCGGCTGGAAGTGCGATATCCGGGGCTGCAAGGATTACGAGTCCCTGCCCCAGCAGGCCAAGGACTATGTGGACTTTTTGGAGGCCCACATCGGCGCCCCCATCACCATGGTGTCCTCCGGCCCCAAGCGTGATGAGATGACCTACCGCACCCCCAAAATCTAATGAACATACGCGCCGGATGCCGCCTTCTGTGGCATCCGGCGTGCCATTTTGAGGAGCAGGAGTTTTCCCTATGAAACGTATCTTTTCTCTGGGCCTGTCGCTGGCCCTCACCGCCTCTTTCTGCCTGACCCCTGCCAGTGCCCTTACGCTCCAGCAAGCCGGTTCTCTCCTGGAAAAATATTACGTCGATCAGATCCCCGACTTCGTTCTGGCCCAGGAGGATCTGGATTCCATGCTGGAGGCCCTGGGCGACCCCTACACCGTCTATATGTCCCATGAGGAATATCAGGCATTTCTGAACTCCGTCAACGGCGGCAGCGTGGTGGGCATCGGCGTGTCCATCCAGAGCGAGGTCACCGACCAGGGCTTTTTGATCTTGTCCATCCTTCCCGACTCCCCTGCCCAGCAGGCCGGGCTGGCGGCGGGGGACTATATCCAGTCCATTGACGGGGTTTCCGTCACCGACTCGGCTCAGTCCGCCGACCTCACCGGGAATGCCGGGACCCGGGTCACCATCACCGTCCTGTCCGGCAGCACCGGAGAAAGCCGGACGCTGACCCTCACCCGCAAGGCGGTGCAGATCCCCATTGTCACCGACTCCCTGGTGGATGGGACAGCGGTCATCCAGTGTGTCAGCTTCGGCGACACCACCGCCCAGACCATTGCCCAGGCCCTGAAGGAGTACGACAGCCTGAACCGCCCCTTCATCCTGGACCTGCGCTCCAACCCCGGCGGCTCCACCAACGCGGCCGCCGACAGTGTGGGCAGCTTGATCGGCAACCACAATATTACCTATTTCCGGGACGGAGACGAGGACTACAGCAAGGTCTACCCGGAAAGCGGCTATCCTGATCTCACCGACCAGCCCGTCATCATCCTCACCGACAGCGATTCCGCCAGCGCCTCCGAGCTGTTCTCCGCCGCCGTCCGGGACTACAAAGCCGGCATCGCGGTGGGTGGCCGCACCTACGGCAAGGGAGTGGCTCAAATCGTGCTGGACGAGGCGTCCTACCCCGACCTCTTTGACGGGGACGCCCTGAAAATCACCGCCTACCGCTTCTTCTCCCCTGACGGGACCACCAACGACACGGTGGGCGTCCTCCCCACCCTCCTGATTCCTCAGGAGTATGCCCCTGCGGCGGCGCTGCTCCTCGCTGCCTCCCAGCCGGGAGACAGCCAGGGATACTGGAAGCTGGATCTGGCCGGCTGCACCTTCTATGTGTCCCAGCAGCAGGCCGCTCAGGAGGACTACCGGGATGCCTTCACCCAGCTGCTGGAGGCCCTGCCTCCCTCCGCTCAGCTCAGCCAGGGTACCGGCGGCAGCCAGTGGACCGGGGTTACCCCCGCCCAGGCTGCCCAGTCTCTGGGCCTTGCGTATGACTGCCGCTGGGACTACTCCGACCTGAGCCAGAGCGCCTACCGGAACGATGTGGCCACCCTGTCCGCCTACGGACTGCTCAGCGGCTTCCCCGACGGCACCTTCCGTCCCCAGCAGACCATCACCCGGGCAGAGTTTGCCGTTTTGCTGGCCGCTGCCCTAAACCTGCGGGTCAGCGACCCGGCAGGCTTTGCCGATGTGCCCTCCGGCGCCTGGTACGCTCAGTCGGTGGACGCCATGGCGGCCAAGGGCTTCCTGGCCGGCCGGAGCAGCACCGTCTTTGCCCCCCAGGACAACCTGTCCTATGAGGAGATGACCACCATTCTCTCCGCCATCTCCTCCTGGGCCTGTATGGAGGGCTATGCGGTGGCCGACGAGCCCGTCCCCTCCGGCAAGCAGGCCCTCTACTCCGGTCTGAGCACCTGGGCACAGGCCCCTGCCTGGCGGCTGTCCACCCTGGGGGTGGAGCTGGACCTCTCCGCGCCCCAGGCTCCTGCCACCCGGGACCAGGCCGCCCATCTTATCTGCCAGTTCCTGCAGGCCTCCGGCCTGCTTTGGAATGTATAAATTCCATGGTTTTATCATAGAAAGGACGAATTCACCATGACCAAGATTGACATTGTCTCCGGCTTCCTGGGAGCCGGTAAGACCACCCTCATTAAGAAGCTCCTGGACGAAGTGTTCCGGGGAGAGAAAATCGTGCTCATTGAAAACGAGTTCGGTCAGATCGGCATTGACGGCGGCTTTCTGAAAGACGCCGGCGTGCAGATCACGGAGATGAACTCCGGCTGCATCTGCTGCTCTCTGGTGGGTGACTTCGGCGCGGCCCTCAAGCAGGTACTCTCCGACTATGCCCCCGACCGCATCGTCATCGAGCCCTCCGGCGTGGGCAAGCTGTCCGACGTGATCGCTGCCGTGGAGCGGGTCCAGGCCGAGGCCCCTGATCTGCACCTGAACAGCTTTGTCACCGTGGTAGACGCCACCAAGGCCAAGATCTATATGAAGAACTTCGGCGAGTTCTTCAACAACCAGGTGGAGCACGCCAGCGCTATCCTCCTCTCCCGCACCCAGAAGATGGACGAGGCCAAGCTGAACACCGCCGTGAAGCTGCTGCGGGAGAAGAACGCCAAGGCCGCCATCCTCACCACCCCCTGGGATCAGCTCACCGGCGCCCAGATCCTCTCCGCCATGGAGGGCGGCCACTCTCTGGCCGAGGAGCTGATGGAGGAGATCGCCCACGAGCACCACGACCATGACCACGATGACCACTGTGACTGCGGCTGCCACGACCATGACCACGAGCATCATCATGACCATGAGCACCATCACGAGCACGAGCACGACCATGAGCATCATCACGAGCATGAGCACGACAACGACCACAGCTGCGACGAGGCCGCCTGCGACGCCTGCCTGGCCTGCGACATGGGCCACGAGCACCACCATCACCACCATGACCACGATGCCGACGAGGTGTTTACCTCCTGGGGCCGCGAGACACCCCGGAAGTACAGTCGGGAGGATCTCCAGGACGCCCTGTCCGCCCTGGCCATGGGAGAGGATTACGGCGTGATCCTCCGTGCCAAGGGCATCCTGCCCTGCGACGACGGCAAGACCTGGCTGCACTTCGACCTGGTGCCCGGTGAGTTCCAGATCCGGGAGGGCGCCGCTGACTACACCGGCCGTCTGTGCGTCATCGGCTCCGACCTGAAGGAGGACCAGCTGGAGAAGCTGTTCCTGCTGGCGTGAGGTGAGCGGCAATGCCTGATTCCCGTATCCCTTTATACTTGATTACCGGCTTTCTGGACAGCGGCAAGACCACCCTGCTCATCGACACCCTGAACATGGACTACTTCAACGACGGCCAGCGCACCGTCCTCATTCGCTGTGAGGACGGCGAGGAGGAGTACGACCAGGAGAAGCTGTCCAAGCGCAACTGCCGGGTGGTTCCGGTGGAGGACCAGTCCCAGCTCACCCGGGCCTTTCTGGACGAGGTGGAGCGGCGCTACCAGCCTGAGCGGGTACTGCTGGAGTACAACGGCATGTGGCCCATTCAGATCCTCCGGGATCTGAAGCTGCCCCGGGGTTGGGGTCTGTACCAGGCCATCCACGTCATCGATGCCACCACCTTCGAGATGTACCGCACCAACATGCAGTCCATGATCGTGGACCAGGTGTCCGAGGCGGATATGGTGCTCTTCAACCGCTGCACCCCGGATATGCCCCTGTCGGGCTGGAAGCGGTCCATCCGCGCCGTCAACCGCATGTGCGAAATCGTCTTTGAGGACGAGAAAGGCGAGGAGCTGGAGGTGGAGGACATCCTCCCCTACTCCCTGGACAGCGACCACCTGGAGCTGGAGGACGACGACTACGGCATCTGGTATATCGACATCCAGGACCACCCCGAGCGCTACGAGGGCAAGACGGTCACCTTCAAGGCCCAGGCCATGACCAGCATGAAGCTGCCCAAGGGCACCTTCATCCCCGGGCGCAACGCCATGACCTGCTGTGTGGACGACATCCGCTTCTTCGGTTTTCTGTGCAAGTATGACCGCAGCCGCTCCCTGCGCAAGGGGGAGTGGGTCACGGTCACCGCTCAGATCCGCTGGGAACACGCCGCCGTCTATGAGGGCGAGGGCGTGGTGCTCTATGCACAAACCGTGGAAAAAGCTCAGGCTCCCAAGGACCCTCTGGTCTATTTCCGTTGATTCGGCTCTTCCCCCGGTGCGGCCCTTCGCCGCACCGGGGGATTTTTGTGCCGGAACCCCATGCCGAGGTTGACACCGCTCTTGGTTCAGTTTTATAATAAACCGAGAAACTTGTACTTCCCTTTTTCCTGGGAACTGCGTTACAAGTACCCCCTCGGGGCAGTCTGCGTTTCTGTCTGCCCCGGATCTGTGGACCACAGCAGCGGGTCCGCTTTCCCTTTGTAAGCCAAAACATCCGGTATGAAAGGAGCGATCTACTTGACCGCAGCAGAAAAGAAGCAACTGATGGCTACCGCCTGCAAGGTGCGCATGGGGGTCATCGAGGGGACCCACGCCGCCAAGGCCGGTCATCCCGGCGGCAGCCTGTCCGCCGCTGACCTGTTTACCTACCTCTATTTTAAAGAACTGAATGTAGATCCCAAGAATCCCAAGTGGGAGGATCGGGACCGCTTTGTCCTCTCCAAGGGCCACACCGCTCCCGGCCTGTACGCCGCGCTGGCTCTCCGGGGCTTCTTCCCCGAGAGTGACCTGCTCACCCTGCGCCAAATCGGCAGCCACCTCCAGGGCCACCCTAACATGAACGAGACTCCCGGCGTAGATATGTCCACCGGTTCTCTGGGCCAGGGCGTCTCCGCCGCCGCCGGCATGGCGCTGGCCGCCAAGTACCAGGGCAAGGACTGCCGGGTGTACACTCTGCTGGGCGACGGTGAGATCCAGGAGGGCCAGGTGTGGGAGGCCTTTATGTTTGCCCACCACTACAAGCTGGACAACCTGTGCGTCATCATCGACAACAACGGCCTGCAGATCGACGGCAACATCGCCGACGTGATGAGCCCCTATCCCATCCCCGAGAAGCTGAAGGCCTTCGGCTTTGAGGTGGCAGAGATCGACGGTCACGACTTTGACCAAATCGAGGCCGCCTTTGCCAAGGCCAAGGAGACCAAGGGCGTTCCCTTTGCCATCGTGATGAAGACCGTCAAGGGCAAGGGCGTCAGCTACATGGAGAACCAGGCCGGTTGGCACGGCAAGGCCCCCAACGACGAGGAATACGCGCAGGCCATGACTGAGCTGAAGGCTCAGCTGGCGGAAGTGGAGGCGATGTAAGATGGCAGACGTGAAAAAGATCGCAACCCGTGACAGCTACGGCAACGCGCTGAAGGAGCTGGGCGCGGAGCATAAGGACCTGATTGTATTTGACGCCGACCTGGCCGGCGCCACCAAGACCGGCACCTTCAAGAAGGCGTTCCCTGAGCGCCACTTTGACTGCGGCATCGCCGAGGGCAATATGATGGCGGTGGCCGCCGGCGCCTCCACCATGGGACTGGTTCCCTTTGCCTCCACCTTTGCCATGTTCGCCGCCGGCCGCGCCTTTGAGCAGGTGCGCAACTCCATCGGCTACCCCCACCTGAATGTGAAGATCGGCGCCACCCACGGCGGCATTTCCGTGGGCGAGGACGGCGCCTCCCACCAGTGCTGCGAGGACTTCGCCCTCATGCGCTCCATCCCCGGCATGGTGGTCATGTCCCCCGCCGACGACGTGGAGGCCCGGGCCATGGTGAAGGCCGCCTACGAGTACGTAGGCCCGGTCTACATCCGCTTCGGCCGCGCCGCCGTCCCCGTGTTCCACGAGGAGGAGGGCTACACCTTCCAGATCGGCAAGGGAGAGGTGCTCCGGGACGGCACCGATGTGGCCATCATTGCCAACGGCCTGATGGTGGCCGAGGCCATTGAGGCGGGCAAGGTGCTGGCCGAGGCCGGTATCTCCGCCCGGATCATCAACATGGCTACCATCAAGCCCCTGGACGAGGAGCTGGTGGTGAAGGCCGCTCAGGACTGCGGCAAGATCATCACCTGCGAGGAGCACAACATCCTCGGCGGTCTGGGCGAGGCGGTCTGCGGCGTTCTGTCCGAGAAGTGCCCCACCCCGGTGCGCCGCATCGGCGTCAACGACGAGTTCGGTCACTCCGGCCCCGCCGCCGCCCTGCTCAAGCAGTTCGGCCTGTCCGCGGAGCACATCGTGGAGGTGGCCAAGGACTTCTGCGGCAAGTAAATTGGATATAAAAATGCCCCAGGCGGTTGGCCTGGGGCATTTTTATTGGTTTTATTCCTGAGCCAGGATCTCGTCCTTGCGCTGGAGCAGCTCGTCACTCATCAGCATCTCCTGGACCTTGTCAAAGCCCAGGCGGTTGACCGTGTCGGCAAAGCGCTCCTTGGTTTCGCCGTAGGCCTTGAAGAGCAGCAGGCACTTCTCCACCATATCCAGCACCTGTTCCTCCTCAGTGAAGATGGTGTCCAGGGGGTGGCCCATGGCAGTCCGCTTGCCCCAGCGGCCGCCCAGATACAGGAGGTAACCGGTGGTCTGGGCCTCAATGGCGTGGAAGGGGCACTTGCGGATGCAGCGTCCGCAGTGGTTACAGGTGTTGGGGTCGATGGTGGCCTTGCCATCCACCACCTTGGCCACGTGCATGGGGCACTCCTTCTGGCACATCTTGCAGCCCTTGCACAGCTCCGGGTGGACCAGAGGAATCCGCTGGCCCACGATGCCCACGTCGTTCAGGTCAGGCTTGACGCAGTTGTTGGGGCAACCGCCCACGGCGATCTTGAACTTGTGGGGCAGCTTCACCTGATTGTAGCCCACAAAGAACCGCTCGTGAATCTTCTTGGACAGGGCGTAGGTGTCAATGAGGCCGAACTGGCAGGTGGTGCCCTTGCAGGAGATGACCGGACGGACCTTGGCGCCGGTGCCGCCGGTCTCCAGACCGGCCTGCTCCTTCAGATACTGGCGCAGGGGCTCGATGTTCTCGAAGGGGACCCCCTGGATCTCCATGGTCAGGCGGGTGGTCATGGAGATCTCGCCGCTGCCGAACTTCTTGGCGGCCTCAGCCACCACCTGGCACTCCTTGGCGGTAATCTTTCCGTTGCGGGTGATGACCCGACCGTTAAACCGGTCGGCAGTCCGCTTGTCCCACAGGAAGCCCAGGGCCTTGACCCGGGTGATCTCGCTTTGAGGGATCTTGTTTTCACTCATAG
Organism: uncultured Oscillospiraceae bacterium; assembly: GCA_944385665.1. Lineage (GTDB taxonomy): Bacteria > Bacillota > Clostridia > Oscillospirales > Oscillospiraceae > Lawsonibacter. The sequence continues at coordinate 21,417 of CALWYB010000026.1, read as the reverse complement.
TTATAATACCTCCCTATGTTCCGTGGAAGCTGCCGCTTCCACGGGGCACATAACGTGCCTGTGCCCGGAGTCCAAGGAGACTTCCCCACCTCCCGCCGCCATGCGGCAGACTCAGGGCACATTTTTACAAATACCAGGATACAGGAATCCTCTTCCTCTGTCAATGACAGAATCCGGAAAGTTTCCCGCTCCTTTGACATCCCTCCAAAATCTGCTATACTATCTTCTTAGTGCTACAGATTTTGGAGGGATTTTTTATGGTGGGCATGGGTACCATCGCCAACGTACTGGCCATTGCAGTGGGCGGCTGTATCGGCCTTTTGGCCAAAGGCGGGCTGAAGGAGCACTATCAGGACAGTATCATCCGCTCCCTGGGCCTGGCCACCCTGTTTATCGGGGCAGGCGGCGCCCTGTGCGGAATGCTGGTAGTCTCTGAGGGTAGCTTGTCCACCGTCAGCACCCGGGATACCTTATTCATGATCCTCTCCCTGGCGCTGGGCACTCTGGTAGGAGAATTCTTCGACTTTGACGGCAAGATGGAGCGGCTGGGAGTTTGGCTGAAAGCCCGGGCCGACCGCAAGGGAGGGGACAACCAGTTTGTCCAGGGCTTTGTCACCGCCTCCCTCACCGTGTGCATCGGAGCTATGGCCATTGTGGGCTCCATCCAGGACGGCCTGTCCGGCGACCCCTCCACCCTCTACACCAAGTCCATCCTGGATTTTCTCATTGTCATGATCTTCGCCTCCACCTACGGCAAAGGGGCCATCTTCTCCGCGTTGCCGGTGGGCGTGCTCCAGGGTGTGGTCACCCTGTGCGCCGGACTTCTCTCCCCTGTCTTCAGCCAGCCCGTCATTGACAACCTGTCCTTTCTGGGCAGCATGCTCATCTTCTGTGTGGGCGTCAACCTGTGCTTCGGCACCAAATTCAAGGTGGCCAATATGCTGCCCGCCCTGGTCTTTGGGGCGGTCTTTACCGCCGCCGGTCCCCTGCTTCCCTTCTAATCTTCTCTTTCGCCCCGAGCTGTCAGCCCGGGGCAAATTTTTTTGTGGGATTTCCCGCCCAGCCACGTATATACCAATAGAAACAAAAACCAGGAGGTGAGGACATGGACCTATGGGCATGGATGGAACGTCTGGGCCAGGACGACCACGAGGCCCTGGAGCATCTGCTGGCCCACTACGACGGGATGCTGCGCTACATTGTCGGCGGCATGCTCTCCGATCCCCAGGACCGGGAGGACTGCCTGGCCCAGGTCCGCTCCAAGCTGTGGGAGGGGCGGCACCAATACGACCGGGAAAAGGCCAGTCCCACCACCTGGCTGACCGCTCTGTGCCGCAACGCCGCCTACGACCACCTGCGGTCTCAGCGCCGCCATGGAACTTCTGAATCCCTGGACCCCCGCCATCCCGACCCCTCCCCCGGACCGGAGGAGCAGGTACTGCGCCAGGAGCGGGTCCAGCAGCTCCAGGAGGCTCTGTCCAAGTTGTCCGCCCGGGACCGCACCCTCTTCTACCGCAAATACTACTACCTCCAGTCCACCGCCCGCATCGCCGCCGAGCTGGGCACCACGGAGCGAGCGGTGGAGGGGCGGCTCTACCGCATCCGCAAACGCCTGCAAACCTTGTTAGGAGGTGACGCCACATGAAGCCGGATGAATTTGACCTCCAACTGATGGACGAAATGTCCCAGCTCCCACCCCCCGCTCCCGAGGTACACGACTACACCCCCTGGCAGGCCTCTATCCGCAAAATTATCTGGGGCATGGTGCTGATCACCTTCCGATTTGAGTTTTTCTACCTCCAGTACCTGCTGCCCCTGCTGGGAGCCACCCTCCTCTATCTAGGCTACCGCTCCCTGCGGAAAAGTGACCCCTGGTTCACCCTGTGCTGGGGCCTGTCCGCCTTCCTGCTGGTGTTCCACATGGCCGCAGATATTCTCGCCGCCACCCCTCTGCTGGCGGCTCTGGAAGAGAATGTCTGGACCAACGGCTTTCTCCTCGCCCTGACGGCGGCCGCCAACGTGGTACTGCTCTTCGCCCTGCGCGCCGGTATCCGCCGCCGCTTTGTCTCGATCACGGGAGAAAAACCCAGGGACTGGCTGGGCCGGGGACTGATCGCCTACCTGCTGGCCCTGGCTGTCACCCTGTGGGCCACCCTGGAACCGGCCACGGAACCCAGCTTGTTGGGCGTATCCATTACCAATCCGTGGCTCCATTATGGCCGGCTTCTTGCCGTCATCGTATTCCAGATCTATCTGCTGGTCTGTATTTTGCGCCAGAGTGAGGCTCTGGCCGGCCGGGGCTATGACATCCTTCCTGCTCCGGTTTGCGTGCCGGGCAGACGTTTTGTCCTGGGCGTGTTTCTCCTGGTGCTGCTGGCCAGCCTCCCCGCCCTATGGCTGAGCAGCCGTCTGCCCACCGGAGAGGCCCGGGAAGTCACCGCCTCCCTGGCCGGGGAACAGACCGCGGTGCGGGACCATCTGATAGAGCTGGGCCTGCCCCAGGAGCTGGCTGACACCCTGGACGAAGGGGAGCTGGCACGCTGCAAGGACGCCTACGCCGTGGAGACCGGGTCCTGGCGCGACCTGGACCTCTCGGATGACACGGCCCTCCAAACCGAAGGAAACGATCTTCTTGTCCAGTTAGACGACGCCCAGGCCCGCTTCTCCGTGTGGCTGGTCTTTCTTCCCCAGGGGCAGGTACGGTGGTACCACTTCTTCCAGTATGACACCCTGCCTGCTCTGCGGCTTCAGGAGCAGTTCTCCCTGGATGTGTCGAGCACCTATTCCAATGAGGATTACACCTCCGCCCTGTTCTGGCAGGAGGGGGAGACCATTTATCTCTCTCATCCCCAGGTGCAGCTGGCAGGCGGCCAGACTGCCGAAGAGCTCACCGAGGAGCAGCAATGGTGGTACGAGGAAGAACTGAAGCGACTGGGACACCTCCACTACTCTCCCTATTTCTCCTTCTCCATCCCCCAAAAGGCCACCGCGCTGGGCGGCTATCTGGCCTACACTGCAGATGCCAGCCGGGAATTGGACGCGGAAAACACCTATGATTACTACGATTACTCCTATCTCTTCCTGCGCCGCCAGACCAGCCTGCTCCACTACCCCTTCCGCTCCATTGACGACCTGGGCGGCTCCGGTTCTTCCAGAGATTATGGCTCCATCCGTTCTGCCTATGGATCGTTTGAGCATCTTGCTCCCTTCCCCCAGTGACTGAACATCCCGCCGGAACCCCCGGCGGGATTTTTTTGCCCTGCGCTGGAAAAGCGGGCACGGTTTTGGTACAATGGAGAAAAACGCGAGAAAGAGGGAATGTGTATGCGTACCATCCAAGCCGCCGCCCTGACCGAGGCGGTGGCCCGCCTGTGCATCCAGGCCAACACCTACCTGCCCGCCGATATCGTCGCCGCCCTGGACCGGCAGCGCAAGGCGGAGCCCTGGCCTCTGGCCAAGGAGACTCTGGGCCTGCTGTGGGACAACATGAAACTGGCCGAGCAGACCCACATGCCCGTCTGCCAGGACACCGGCATGGCCTGCGTATTTGTGGAACTGGGTCAGGATGTGCACATCGAGGGGGACTTTGAGGCTGCCATCCACGAGGGCGTGCGCCAGGGCTACGGCGAAGGGTATCTCCGCAAGTCCATTGTGGGCGACCCTCTGCGCCGGGTGAACACAGAGGACAACACTCCCGCCGCCATCACGGTCCGCCTGGTGCCCGGGGACCGGTGCACCCTCACCGTGGCCCCCAAGGGCTTCGGCAGCGAGAACATGAGCCGCCTGGGGATGCTGAAACCCGCCGACGGTGTGGAGGGCGTAAAGAACTTTGTCATCGAGACCGTGCGTCTGGCCGGCTCCAACCCCTGCCCCCCCATCGTGCTGGGCATCGGCATCGGCGGCAGCTTTGACAAGGTGGTCTATCTGGCCAAGCACGCCCTGCTGCGCCCCATCGACCAGCCCAACCCCGACCCCTACTACGCCCAGCTGGAGCAGGAGCTGCTAGCGTCCATCAACGCTCTGGGGGTCGGCCCCCAGGGCTTCGGCGGACAGACCACCTGCCTGGGGCTGTCCATTGAAACCGCCCCCACCCACGTGGCCGGGCTGCCGGTAGCCGTCAACGTGAGCTGCCACGTGACCCGCCGGGCCACGGCAGAGCTGTAAAGGAGGTCCATGTCATGCAATATAAATTGACCACTCCTGTCACCCGGGAGGACCTGGCCCCCCTGCGGGCCGGAGATACCGTGCTCCTCTCCGGGGTGGTGTACACCGCCCGGGACGCCGCCCACAAGCGGCTCATGGAGCGGCTGGACGCCGGAGAGCCCCTGCCCTTCCCTCTGGAGGGCAGCGCCATCTACTACGTGGGACCCACCCCCGAAAAACCCGGACAGGTCATCGGCTCCGCCGGCCCCACCACCAGCGGACGGATGGATGCCTACTCCCCCCGGCTGCTGGATCTGGGCCAGTCTATCATGATCGGCAAGGGCAAGCGCAACCAGGCGGTGAAGGACGCGGTGGTACGCAACGGAGCGGTGTATCTGGCCGCCCTGGGGGGCGCCGGCGCTCTGATGGCGGGCAGCGTAAAAAAGCTGGAAATCATCTGCTGGGAGGATCTGGGCTGCGAGGCCGTCCGCCGTTTGGAAGTAAAGGATTTTCCCCTTACGGTAATTCTGGACGCTCACGGTGGCGATCTGTACGAAAGCGGCCCGGCGGCCTACCTGGCTTCTCTGGAAAGCAAGGAGGGGTAAAGGATGTTCACTTGCGCGCAATGCGCCATTGAGGCCTGCCGCTCCGGGCAGCTGGACCAGATGCCCAAGAACTGTCCCATGCACGACCCAACCTTCTTTGAGCAGCTTCTGGACGAGTATTTCAAGCCGGAAAACCACGACTTTTTCGTCACCAGCGCCGTGGTGGAGGCAGCGGGCTACTGCCATTGGCCCCGCCTGCGGGAGACGGTAGAGTTTGCCAAGCGGATGGGCTACACCAAGCTGGGACTGGCTTTCTGTGCGGGGCTCCATAAGGAGGCCGCCATTGTGGACCGGATTTTCAGGCAGAACGGCTTTGAGGTCTCCTCCGTCATCTGCAAGGCGGGCTCCATCCCCAAGGACCGGGCCGGGGTCCCGGCGGAGTACCGGGTGCGTCCGGGCACCTATGAGGTGATGTGCAACCCCATCGCCCAGGCGGAGCTGCTCAACCGGGAGGGCACCCAGTTCAACATCTGCCTTGGCCTGTGTGTGGGCCACGACTCCCTCTTCTACAAATATTCCAAGGCCCTGGTCACCACTCTGGTGGCCAAGGACCGGGTCACCGGCAACAATCCCACCGCCGCCATCTACTGCGCCGACGGCTACTTGAAAAACCGATTGGATGGGAACAAACCTTAAGAATTTCACTGGAACCGGGGCGGATTCGCCCCGGTTCTTTCTTCTCTCCCTTGACCATAATTAAAGAACGTGGTATTATATTTTTGTCTCAAATTAGACAGTTTGGAGGTGTTCTCTGTGGCCGAGCTGACTGCGGAAGAAATGGTGCTGCTGAGCCGCTGTCCCCTGCTTCTGGGGGCGGAGGAGGGCCTGGTCCGTCGGGTTGCCGGAACGGAGGACGCCTGGGTGCAGGATTTTGCCGCCGGGGAGGTACTGTACCAGCCCCATCACTTTCTCCGCTGTCTGGGGCTGCTCCTTGCTGGGCAGGTCCGGGTGACCAACGGCACGTTGGCGGTGAGTACGCTGGAGGCGGGAGAGCTCTTCGGAGCCGCCGCTCTCTACAACGACGCCCCCGACTACGCCACCACCCTCACCGCCCACACCCCCTGCCGGGCTATTTTCTTTCCCCAGGCCACGGTAGACCGGATGCTGGGAGAGGAGGCGGTACTGCGCCGCAACTACCTGCGCTACCTGTCCGGCCGCATTCGGTTTCTCTCCGGGCGGCTCCAGTCGGTGACCCAGGCAGGGTCGGAGGGCAAGCTGGCCCGGTATCTGCTGGCCAATGCCAGAGATGGTGCGGTCAATATCTCGGCCACCGATCTGGCCCGGCGGCTGGGGCTCAGCCGTGCCTCCCTCTACCGGGCCTTTGAGGCTCTGGAGAAGGCAGAGCTCATCCGCCGCACGGGGAAAACCATTGAGATCCCCAGCCTTCCCGCCCTCCAATCTGTCCTGTAACACTGTAGTTTCAAAACGAAAGGAAGATACTATGAAACGCAAACTCTCTCTGTTCCTGTGCGCCGCCCTCACCCTGTCCCTGCTGGCCGGCTGCGGCTCCAAAACCACGGACAACGGCTCCGCCTCCGGCTCTGACACCACTTCTCAGTCTACCAGCCAGACCGCGGAGGACCGCACCAAGGTAAACCTGATGGTCCTCTCCGGCCCCACCGGTGTCGGCGCGGCCAAGCTGCTCTCTGACAATGCTGCCGGCACCACCCTCAACGACTACAACGCCGAGGTGGTCACCGACAACAGCCAGATCCAGACCTCCCTGAAGTCCGGTGAGGTGGACATCGCCGCCATCGCCACCAACGTGGCCGCCAACTTTGCCGCCCAGACCGACGGCTCCATCCAGATGCTGGCCGTCAACACTCTGGGTGTGCTGTACATCCTGGACAAGAATGTAGGCATCACCTCCCTGGCCGACCTGTCCGGCAAGACCATCTACGCCACCGGCAAGGGCGCCAATCCCGAGTACATCCTCAATTACCTGCTCACCGAAAACGGCGTGGACCCCGCCAGCGACGTGACCATTGAGTGGCTCACCGCCGAAGAGGTCTCCGCCAAGATGATCTCCTCCGACAGCGCCGTGTGTACGCTCCCTGTCCCGGCTGCCACCGCTCTGATGGCCAAGGACACCGCCGTCAAGCAGGCCATCTCCCTGTCCGACGCCTGGGACGAGCTGGGCAACGGCTCTCTGGCCATGGGCTGCGTGGTGGCCCGCACCGACTTCATCGAGGAGAATCCCCAGGCCGTGACCGACTTTTTGACCGAGTATGAGGCCTCCATCGACTACATGAAGGACGAGGCCAACGTGGATACGGCCAGCGAGCTGGTGGCCCAGTACGAAATCACCCCCTCCGCCGCCATCGCCGCCGCGGCCATCCCCCAGTGCAACCTCACCTTCGCCTCCGGCCAGGAGATGAAGAACCTGGTGGAGGGCTACTTCTCCGTTCTCTACCAGGCGGACCCCGCCTCCATCGGCGGCGGAATGCCCTACGACAGCTTCTACTATGGCGTGGCGTAAATTTGCTTCTCATCTGCTGCCCCCGGCCTTTTGGCTGGGGGTTTGGCAGTTCGGGGCCCTTTTTGCCCGGACGAAAAAGCTGGACTTCTTCCTCCCCACCCCCTGGACGGTACTCCAGACCCTGGCAGGCCTGTGCGCCACCGGGGAGTTCTGGGCCACCATCGCCCTGTCTCTGGGCCGCATTCTGATGGGTATGGTCTTCGGCACTTTGCTGGGCATCCTGCTGGCCGCCCTGACCTGCGCCAGCGCCTGGGCCGACCGGCTTCTCTCCCCCATGATCCGCATGATCCGGGCGGTCCCGGTGGCCTCCTTCATCCTGCTGGTGATGCTGGCGGTATACCGGGCCACGGTGCCTACGGTCATCGTCACCCTGATGGTTCTGCCGGTGGTGTGGAGCGGGGGCAACCAGGGCATCCGCCAGACCGACGGCCAGCTGCTGGAGCTGGCCCGGGCCTACCGGTTCTCCCGCTGGAAGAAGGTCAAGCTGGTCTACCTCCCCTCGGTACAGCCCTACCTTCTCTCCTCCGTCACCACCGCCATGGGTCTGGCCTGGAAGTCAGGGGTGGCTGCTGAGGTGCTGTGTACCCCCCGTCAGGCCATCGGCACGGAGGTCTATAACGCCAAGTTTTATCTGGAGATCCCCACCCTGTTCGCCTGGACGGCGGTGGTGGTGATCCTGAGCCTGACCATGGAGTGGCTGCTGGCCGCCGCTCTCCGCCGCTGGAAGGGAGGCTCTGTCCCGTGCGAGTAGAACATCTCACCGTCTCCTATGGGGAGAAGCGGGTACTGGATGGCTTCTCTCTGGAAATTCCCCAGGGGGTGACTGTCCTCTCCGGCCCCTCCGGCTGCGGGAAAACTACCCTGCTGCGCACCATTGCCGGGCTGGAGCGGCCGGAGTCCGGTCGGGTGGAGGGGATCACCCCAGCCGAAACGGCCATCCTCTTTCAGGAGGACCGCCTCTTCCCCTGGCGCACGGTAGAGCAGCACCTCACCGATGTGCTGCCCCGCAGCCGTTGGAATGAGGTGCCCCGGTGGATTGCCCTGGCAGAGCTGGAGGGGGAGGAACACAGCCGTCCTGCCGCGCTCTCGGGCGGGATGCGCCGCCGCCTGGCCCTGGTGCGCTGCCTGGCTCTGGGCGGAGCACTCTACCTGCTGGACGAGCCCTTTACCGGCATCGACCCGGAGCGCACCCAGCGGCTGATGGCTTTTCTCAAGGAGCTTTCTGTTCCGGTGCTACTGTCCAGCCACGAGTCTCAGGTTCTCTCCTTGGCCCACCAGGTCATTGGGGTGGACGGATTTCCCCTCCGTATTTTATAGGAATTTTTTCTTGTTTTTCCCATTTTTTGCGCCGTTTTGCATTTTTTCTCTCTTCTCCTTGCATATAGATTCAAAAAACGCTATAATGTGGAGTATCTTTAGCCCTTTACCTGGGCACAGCGGATGTGTGTGTTCCGCTGAAACATGAGAGAGAGGGATCACAATGCTAGCACAAATTGAAGCCATCAACAGTGCGGTAAACGGCGTGGTCTGGGGCCCCATTATGCTGATTTTACTGGTGGGCACCGGCATCTACCTCACCTTCCGCACCCACGGTCTGCAAGCCCGCCGCTTTGGCTTTATCCTGCGCAGCACCATTGGCAGCCTGTTTGCCAAGGATAAAAAGAAAAGCGGCAGCGAACACAACCTCACCCCCTTCCAGGCCGTCTCTACCGCCCTGGCGGGCACCGTGGGCACCGGCAACATCGCCGGCGTCACCGGCGCCATCTTTGTGGGCGGCCCCGGCGCCGTGTTCTGGATGTGGGTATCCGCCTTCTTCGGCATGATGACCAAGTACGCCGAGATCGTCCTGGCGGTGAAGTACCGCCAGGTGGATGAAAAGGGCGCCCACTACGGCGGCCCCATGTACTATATCGAAAAGGGGACCGGTCAGAAGTGGCTGGCCATCATCTTTGCCATTCTGGGCGGCATCGCCTGCTTCGGCATCGGCAACATCGCCCAGTCCACCGAAATTGCCGGGGCGGTGCAGTCCCTCACCGGGCTGGACCCCCTGTACACCGGCATCATCCTGGCCATCCTCACCGCCATCGTGGTCATCGGCGGCGTCAAGCGCATCGGCCAGGTGGCCTCCTATCTGGTGCCCTTCATGGCCATCTTCTACATCGTGGCCGGCGTGGCCATCATCCTGCTGCGCATCACCGACGTGCCCGCCGCCCTGGCCTCCATTTTCACCAGCGCTTTCAGCCTGGAGCCCCGTGAGGTGGGCGGCGGCGTGGCCGGCTACACCATCATGATCTCCATGCAGCAGGGCGTGGCCCGGGGCGTGTTCTCCAACGAGGCGGGCCTTGGCTCCGCGCCCATGGCCCACGCCGCCTCCGACACCCAGGAGCCGGCAGAGCAGGGCATGTGGGGCGTGTTTGAGGTGTTTGTGGACACCATCATCATCTGTACCCTCACCTCCATGGCCATTCTCCTCTCCGGCGTGCTGGAGAAAGACCTGAGCTCCTTCGCCTCCAACGGCGCGGCGGCCGCCGCGGCCTTCAACGCCATTCTCCCCGGCACCATCGGCGGCACGGTGCTGCAAATTAGCCTCCTGTTCTTCGCCCTGTCCACCATCCTGGGCTGGAGCTACTACGGCGAGCGCTGCTGGGGCTATTTGAGCAACAACAACAAGGTGGTCAACATCATCTTCAAGATCTCCTTTGTCCTTATGTGCGTGGTGGGCTCTGTGGGCTCCGGCGCCCTCATGTGGGACATCTCCGACACCCTCAACGGCATGATGGCCATCCCCAACCTGGTGGGCCTGTTGCTGTTGTCCGGCACCGTCATCCAGGTGACCCGGGACTATTTTGACAAAAAGTGAGCCCAAATCCCCATTGACTTTTTGGAAGCGCCTCTCTATAATGTTATTTTGTAAAAGCATTGCGGAAGAGGAGTAGCCTGCCCAGGCGGCACAGCGAGGAGACGGTCGGTGCGAGTCTCCCCCCAAAGCAGGTGAAGGTGGCTTCCAAGCTCCGTCCCCCAAGTACAGTAAGGGACGGCGGCTCCCGCCGTTACCGGGTCAGAGCGCGAACCTATGTTTTCGGTTCGAACTCAGGTGGTACCACGGACGTTTCGTTCGCCCTGAGCCTTTCATGGCTCAGGGCGTTTTTTTCTGCCCGGAGCCGAAATCCTGCCCGGCCCTGCCGGAGCACACAGAATAGGAGTGTCACAACCCCATGAAGAAAGAACTGCCAAAGGTCTACGAACCCCAGGAAGTGGAGTCCCGGATCTACGAGACCTGGGAGAAGAACGGCTGCTTCAAGGGTCATCGGGATCCCAAGAAGAAGCCCTTTACCATCGTCATGCCCCCGCCCAACGTCACCGGCCAGCTCCACATGGGTCACGCCATGGACTGCGCCCTGCAGGACATCCTGATCCGCTTTAAGCGCATGGAGGGCTACGCCGCCCTGTGGGTGCCCGGCATGGACCACGCCGGCATCGCCACCCAGATCAAGGTGGAGGAGGAGCTGCGCACCAAGGAGGGCCTGACCCGCTACGACCTGGGCCGGGACAAGTTCCTGGAGCGGGTGTGGGACTGGAAGAACAAGTTCGGCGACCGCATCGTCAAGCAGCAGAAGAAGATGGGCGTCTCCTGCGACTGGGACCGGGCCCGGTTCACCATGGACGAGGGCTGTTCCAAGGCGGTGCGGGAGGTCTTCTGCAACCTCTACGAGAAGGGCCTCATCTACAAGGGCAGCCGCATCATCAACTGGTGCCCCCACTGCGTCACCGCCCTGTCGGACGCCGAAGTGGAGTATGTGGACAAGCCCGGTTACTTCTGGCACATCCGCTACCCCATTAAGGGCGAAGAGGGCCGCTATGTCATCGTGGCCACCACCCGTCCCGAGACCATGCTGGGCGACACCGGCGTGGCCGTCCACCCCGACGACGAGCGGTACAAGGACATTGTGGGCAAGAAGTGTATCCTGCCCCTGGTGGGCCGGGAAATGCCCATCGTGGCCGACGAGTACGTGGACATGGAGTTCGGTACCGGCTGCGTAAAGATGACCCCCGCTCACGACCCCAACGACTTCGAGGTGGGCCTGCGCCAGAACCTGGAGACCATCCGCGTGCTGGATGACAACGGCAAGGTGGTCGAGGGCTACGGCAAGTACTCCGGCATGGACCGCTACGAGGCCCGGAAGGCCATCGTGGCCGACCTGGAGGAGCAGGGCTATCTGGTGAAGGTAGAGCCCCACCAGCACAACGTGGGCACCTGCTACCGCTGCCACAGCGACGTGGAGCCTATCATCTCCGCCCAGTGGTTCGTCAAGATGGCGCCCCTGGCCAAGGAGGCCATCCGCGTGGTGGAGGAGGGCGAGACCAAGTTCGTCCCCGACCGCTTCTCCAAGACCTACCTCAACTGGATGGAGAACGTCCACGACTGGTGTATCTCCCGTCAGCTGTGGTGGGGCCACCAGATCCCCGTGTGGTACTGCGACGACTGCGGCCACATGACCGTCAGCCGCACCGACGCCACCGAGTGTGAGAAGTGCCACTCCAAGAACATCCACCGGGACCCCGACGTGCTGGACACCTGGTTCTCCAGCGCCCTGTGGCCCTTCTCCACCCTGGGCTGGCCCGAGGAGACGGAGGACCTGAAGTACTTCTACCCCACCGACGTGCTGGTCACCGGCTACGATATCATCTTCTTCTGGGTGGCCCGGATGATCTTCTCCGCCTGCGAGCAGACGAAAAAGCCTCCCTTCCACACCGTGTTCATCCACGGCCTGGTCCGGGACGACAAGGGCCGCAAGATGTCCAAGAGTCTTGGCAACGGCATCGACCCCCTGGAGATCGCCGAGAAGTACGGCGCCGACGCCCTGCGCTTCAACCTGGTCACCGGCAACAGCCCCGGCAACGACATGCGCTTCTACACCGAGCGGTGCGAGGCCATGCGCAACTTTGCCAATAAGATCTGGAACGCCAGCCGCTTCCTGATGATGAACCTGACCATCGACAAGTGTGAGCTGCCCGAGAAGCTGGAGCTGGAGGACAAGTGGATTCTCTCCAAGCTGAACCGGGCCATCCGGGAGATCACCGAGAACATGGACCGGTATGAGCTGGGCGTGGCCGCCCAGAAGATCTACGACTTCATCTGGGACGACTACTGCGACTGGTATATCGAGCTCACCAAGACCCGTCTCCAGGGCGACGACGAGGACAGCAAGGTCCGTGCCCAGCAGGTGCTGTGCTATGTCCTTACCGATATGCTCAAGCTGCTGCACCCCTTCATGCCCTTCATCACCGAGGAGATCTGGCAGGCTCTGCCCCACGAGGGCGACTTCCTCATGCTGTCCCAGTGGCCTCAGGTCAGCGACAGCCATAACTTCCCCCAGGAAGAGAAGGCCATGGAGCTCATTATGGACGCCATCCGCGCCGTCCGTACCCGCCGCAGCGAGATGAACGTACCCCCCTCCAAGAAGGCTCACCTCACCGTGGCTACCGACGAGAAGGCCATCTTCGAGTTGGGTGTTCCCTTCCTCAAGAAGCTGGCCTACGCCAGCGAGGTGTCCATCGTGGACAGCGGCGTGGCTCCCGAGGCAGCAGGCACGGTGACGGTGGTCACCCATGTGGCCCAGCTGTCCATGCCTCTGGCCGAGCTGGTGGACCTGGAGAAGGAAAAGGCCCGCATGGAGAAGGAGCTCAAGAAGAACACCGCCGAGCTGGAGAAGCTGAACACCAAGCTCAATAACCCCGGCTTTATCAACAAGGCGCCCGCCCATGTGGTGGAGGCCGAGAAGGAGCGCGCCGTCAAGCTAACCGACCTGGTGGCCAAGCTCCAGGAGCAATTAAAATCCATGTAACCTACTTTTCTTGTCCGCTTTCTTGAAAGAAAGCTTGGCAAAGAACTTTGTGCAAAGCTGCGCTTTGCTTCTGGGGAGACGCAAAAGCGTCTCCCCTCTTTTTTACCCACTCCCAATTACTTTACTTTCATTTCCCCTCCCCGGTCTTGACAGATTCCGGCAAAGGTTTTTTAATAGAGACAAGAAAGCGCCTAGGAGGAGGACGTTACTATGGCATTTGTCACACTGGGAAAAACAGGCATTCAAGCGCAGAAGCAGGCCTTTGGCTGCCTGCCCATTCAGCGCATCTCCAAGGAGGATGCCGTATCGCTGCTTCGCCGCGCCTACGACGGCGGCATGAACTACTTTGACACCGCCCGGGCCTACTCGGACAGTGAGGAGAAGGTGGGCGCCGCCTTTGCCGGCATGCGGGACAAGGTATTCATCGCCACCAAAACCGGCGCCACTACCGCCGAGGGCATGTGGAAGGACCTGGAGCAGAGCCTGCGTATGCTCCAGACCGACTACATCGACGTCTACCAGTTCCATAACCCCGCCTTCTGCCCCAAGCCCGGCGGAGAGGATGGCCTGTACGACGCCGCCCTGGAGGCTAAAAAGCAGGGCAAGATCCGCCACATCGCCATCACCAACCACCGCCTGGCCGTGGCCCACGAGGCCATTGACTCCGGACTCTACGAGACCCTCCAGTTCCCTTACAGCTACCTGGCCGGTCCCCAGGAGCAGGAGCTGGTGGACAAGTGTAAGGCGGCCGATATGGGCTTTATCGCTATGAAGGGGCTGGCCGGCGGCCTCATCCGGGACGGCCTGGTGGCCGCTGCCTTTATGGAGCAGCAGCCCACCGTTCTGCCCATCTGGGGCGTGCAGCACCAGTGGGAGCTGGACCAGTTCCTCTCCTGCATCCAAGAGGCCCCCGCCATGACGGCGGAGCGGCAGGCCGTCATCGACCATGACCGCAAGGAACTCTCCGGCGACTTCTGCCGGGGCTGCGGCTACTGCATGCCCTGCCCCATGGGCATCAAGATCAACGACTGCGCCCGCATGTCCCTCATGCTCCGCCGCGCCCCCGCCGCCGGTTGGCTCACGGAAGAGTGGCAGAAGGAAATGAAGAAGATCGAAACCTGCCTGCACTGCAACCATTGCAGCTCCAAGTGCCCCTACGGCCTGGACACTCCCCGCCTGCTGAAAGAGAACTACGACAACTATTGGAAGGTGCTGGAGGCCAGCAAGGGCTGAGATTTCTCTCTCTTCCGATACCGGATTGTCACTTTACACCCGATATGGGGAATGTTAGAATAAAAAGAGAGAGAGTTTTGGGAGGACCCATCCTGGCAAGGAGGAGATTCCAATGGGTTTTTTTGCCGCCGTTGCGGCGCTTTGTACTCCGGTCGCTCTGATCGCCTTTTGGGTCTTTGCAACCCGGGGACGCCGCAACCATCCTAAGTGGAGCGTGCTGCGCCGGTTTCGCTACGCCCACCGGGGACTGTATGACCCCGCCCGGGGCATTCCGGAAAATTCCCTGGCTGCCTTCCGCCGTGCCCGCGCTCTGGGCTGCGGCGTGGAGCTGGACGTCCACCTCACCAAGGATGGACGCCTGGCCGTCATCCACGACAAGAGCCTTCTGCGCACGGCCGGCGCCGACGTGATCGTGGAGCAGCTCACCGTGCCCCAGCTCAAGCAGTACCGTCTGGAGGGGACCCAGGAGCAGATCCCTCTGCTGGAGGAGGTCCTGGAGGTCTTTCAGGACGGTCCTCCCCTGCTGGTGGAACTGAAAGCGGACTATTTCGACGTTAAAAAATTGGTGGAGGAGACCGTGCACACCCTGGATCGCTACCGGGTGAACTACTGCATCGAGTCCTTCCACCCCGGCGTGCTGTTCTGGCTGGCCCGCCACCGCCCCGACATCTGCCGGGGGCAGCTGTCGGAGAACTTCTGGCGCTGCCGGGGTGAGCTGAAGGCCTGGCAGGCCTTTGCCATGACCAACCTGCTCTCCAACTTCCTCACCCGCCCCGACTTCATTTCCTTCCGTCAGGAGCACCGCCGGGTGCTCTCGGTCTGGATGTGCCGCAAACTCCACCGTCTGAAGATGTTCGGCTGGACGGTGCGCAGTCCCCGGGAGATGGAACAGCTGGAGCGTGAGGGGTTCTCGGTCATCTTCGAGGGCTTCCAGCCTCCCAGACGTGCCCCAATATGGGCGCAGAAAAAAACCGCATAAGGCAAAGACAGAGCCGTTGGAGTTTCTCCAACGGCTCTGTTTTTTACGCTTTGCTTTGGTTCATTTCGGCGCTGCGCTTCTCCAGCCAAGCAGTCATCTCCGCCAGACCCTCCTCGCTGAGGGGGAAGTCGGTCTCCTCCTCGATCTGGCTCAGTTCCTTGGTCAGCGGCCCTCGCCACAGCTGCACATGGAGCTGCTCCTCCTGGGGGGCAATGTAAAAGCGGGTATTGCCCAGGCTTCCATACCAGGTATTTCCATTTTCCCAAAACAGCATCGTGGGAATAAAAATCTCGCTCAAAATCCTGCCTCCGTGTTGTTATTCCTCCGGCTCCGCCCAGTCCAGGCTGCGGCCCACCGCCTTGTGCCAGCCCCGCAGCAGCTTCTGCCGCTTGGCCTGGTCCATGGCCGGCTCATACAGACGGTCCGTCTTCATCCGGCTTTTGACCTCCTCCTGGCTGCTCCAAACCCCGGCGGCCAGTCCGGCCAGCAGGGCGGCACCCAGAGCGGTTGTCTCCCGGATCACCGGGCGGCGCACCGGCTTATGGAGAATGTCCGCCTGGAACTGCATCAAAAATTTGTCCCGGCTGGCTCCCCCATCGGCGTTGAGAACGCTGAGGGGGATGCCGGTGTCCTTCTCCATGGCGTCCACCAGATCCCAGCTCTGATAGGCAATAGACTCCTGAGCCGCCCGGATAATGTGGTCCCGGTTGGTACCCCGGGTCAGTCCCACCAGAGCGCCCCGGGCATACATGTCCCAGTAGGGGGCACCCAGGCCGGTAAAGGCGGGCACCAAGTACACCCCGCCCGTGTCAGGCACCTTGGAGGCGTAGTACTCCGCATCCCGGGACTCCGAAATGAAGCGCAGTTCGTCCCGGATCCACTGAATCACCGCCCCGCCTACAAACACAGAGCCCTCCAGGGCATACTGCACCTTGCCGCCCAGACCGATGGCAATGGTGGTGAGCAGGCCGTTTTCACTGCGGCACAGTTGCTCCCCGGTATTCATCAGCAGAAAGCAGCCGGTCCCATAAGTATTTTTGGCCTCGCCGGGGTGGAAACAGCCCTGACCGAAGAGGGCGGCCTGCTGGTCCCCTGCAATACCTGCAATGGGCACCTCCAGCCCCTGGAGGTTGGCATAGCCGTACACCTGGCTGGAGGAACACACCTGAGGCAGCATCTCCATAGGGATGTCCAGCCGGCGGCAGATCTCCTGGTCCCAGCATAGATTCTGAATGTCAAAGAGCATGGTACGGCTGGCATTGGTGTAGTCGGTAACATGGGCCTTCCCGCCGGTCAGCTTCCACACCAGCCAGGAGTCCACCGTGCCGAACAGCAGCTCCCCCGCTTTGGCCCGCTCCCGGGCTCCTTCCACGTGGTCTAAAATCCACTTGAGCTTGGTGGCGGAGAAGTAGGCGTCGATGAGCAGGCCGGTGTGCTCCTTGATGTAGTCGGAAAAGGCTCCATCCGCCTTCAGTTCCTCACACAGGGGTGCGGTACGGCGGCACTGCCAGACGATGGCGTTGTAGATGGGGCGTCCGGTGGTCTTGTCCCAGACGATGGTGGTCTCCCGCTGGTTTGTGATGCCGATGGCGGCCACCTCCCCAGGAGTAATTCCGGTCTGAGCCAGCACCTCGGTGAGCACCGAGGACTGGCTGGACCAGATCTCCATGGGGTCCTGCTCCACCCAGCCGGGCTTGGGATAGATCTGGGTAAATTCCCGCTGGGCTACGCCTACGATATTCTGTTCCCGGTCAAAGAGGATGCAGCGGCTGCTGGTGGTCCCCTGGTCCAGGGCGATGACATATTGCTTCATAGCACGCCTCCTGAACGAATGGTTTTTTCCATTATGCCAGAAAAGACGGGCCGTGTAAAGGTTTAGTGGTTGGCCATGCGGTAGATGGCCAGGATATCCTCATAGCCCAGCACCCGGAAGGAGCCGATGGTCCTGGCTCCGTAGAAGGTACACCGGCGGGCCAGCTCCTGAAGCTCTTCCTCGGTCTGGATGGGGCAGCCCAGCTCACTCAGGCAAGTGGGCATGCCCAGAGCGCGGAAGTAGTCCACCGTCTGCATAATAGCCTGCTGGGCCAGATCTTCGATGCTGCCCCCATTCAAGTCAAATCCCCACACCTTTACGCCCAGCTGGGCAAAACGGGACGGGTTCTGTTTCCAGCAGTAGGCGGCCCAGCTGCCCCACATGGCAGACAGGGACGCCCCGTGGGCGCAGTCAAACTTGGCGCTGAGCTCATGGCCCAGCTGATGGGGCGCAAAGTCCTTGGGTGCGCCCAGGCCGGTGAGGTCGTTGTGGGAGATGCTTCCCGTCCACATCAGTTCGCTCATGGCCTGGTAGTCCCTGGGGTTGGAGACGGCTTTCTTGCCCCAGCGCACCGCATTGCGCAGCACACCCTCTGCAATCTCATCGGTAAGGGTGTTGTCAGTCACGGAGGTAAAGTACCGGTCCAGGGTGTGCATCATCATATCCACCACACCGCAGGCGATCTGATAGGGGGGCAGAGTGTAGGTGAGCTCCGGGTCCATCACCGCAAAGCGGGGCCGGAAGAGCTGGCTGCTCAGTCCGCGCTTCTCCAGAGTGTCGTCCCGGGTGAGGACCGCGGAGTCGCTGGTCTCGCTGCCGGCAGCGGAGATGGTGAGCACCACGCCCACAGGAAGCATCTGCTCCACGGGCTTCTTTCTCAGCCAGAAGTCCCACAGGTCAGCCTCCGGGTTGGCTACGCCCAGGGCGATGGCCTTGGAGGCATCAATCACACTGCCGCCGCCCACCGCCAGGATAAAGTCCGCCCCCATGGCTTTGGCCTTCTCCACGCCCTCCCGGACCTGGAAGAGCCGGGGATTGGGGTGGATTCCTCCAAAGGTCTCCTGCTCCAGCCCGGCCGCAGTCAACACCTGCTGTACCTTGGCGATCAATCCACTACGCACCGCGCTCTGTCCACCGTATACCACCAACACCCGGTGGCCGCCATGCTGGACGATCTGCTTGCCGGTCTCCGCCTCGGTACCGGGTCCAAATACGATCTGAGTGGGAAGGCAAAAGGTAAATGCGTGCATGGGAACTCCTCCTTGTCGGTTTCATTTCTGTTAAAAATCTACCACATCCTCCCCTTCCCGGCAAGGTGTCTCGGGACATTTTCCATTCCACTGCATAGGATGGACCGTGGCATAGCCACAGTTTTTCGGAAAGAGGAACTTGCCATGAATCATTATTATCCCTCTCAGAGCGGGTGGGGCAGACAGGGCGAGGTGGTGGCCTATCTCACCGGCTGCAAGCAGCCGGCCCAGTGTCCGCCTCCTTGTCCGCCGCCCTGTCCTCCCTGCTGTCCCGGTCCCACCGGACCGACCGGGGCCACCGGACCGGCTGGGGCAACTGGGCCTACTGGTACTTCCGGTCCCACGGGGGCACCCGGTCCTACCGGACCCATGGGACCCACAGGCCCTCAGGGCTATCCCGGCCCAGACGGTTCCACTGGACCGACCGGGCCTCAGGGTATCTCCGGGCCAGTTGGTGTAACCGGTCCCACTGGCGCAACTGGGCCTACCGGCCCCACCGGTCCTGCTGGCGCAACGGGTCCCACTGGTCCTGCTGGTGCAACGGGTCCCACCGGTCCTGTCGGTACTGCTGGCGCAACTGGTCCTACTGGTCCTGCCGGCGCCGCTGGTGCAACTGGTCCAACTGGTCCTTCCGGTACTGCTGGTGCAACCGGCCCTACTGGCCCTTCCGGTACTGCTGGTGCAACCGGCCCCACTGGTCCTACTGGTGCAACCGGTCCCACCGGTCCTGCTGGTACCGCCGGTGCAACTGGCCCCACCGGGGCGCTTTATATAGGAAAGTAAACCGTCTGTAAAAATGCGGTTTCTTGTCAAACCGCCTCGTTATGGGTATTGAGCTCAATAAACTCTTTGACCCGGCGCAGCTCGTCAGCAAAGCGGAACACAATGCTGATATTACCGCCCTCATACACCTTGATATGATCCACCAGCTCAATGAGAATATCCCGTGTCAGCTTGTCGATATTCTGATACTGGCGGAAGGCGGTTAAGAACGGGTTTTCGGCATCCATGCCGTTTTCCAGCTCTGCCTGTTCTGCCCGGAGGGTTTGCAGCACTTCCTCCAGAGCCTGAGCCTGCTGCTCGTAGTCCTCTTTCATGTGGCGGTAGTCCGAGTGACTGATTTCACCGTCTTTCCAGTCCTGATAGATCGATTGCTTGTAGCGGGAGATTTTCGATAGCTCCCGCTCTTTTTGTTCAATGGCATCCATTAGCTTTTTGGACTGGCTTTTTACCAAAGGGGCCCGGTTGATCCGTTCAATGATTTCGGTATAGTTCACCGCCAGATAGACCTGCTGCTGAATGGCGTAGAGGACAGCGGCCTCCAAACGGTCATGCTTGATGGTATGTTTGGTGCAAGCTGTTTTGGATTGGTCTTTATAAGTACGGCAGTAGTAGTACACCACACTGCCCACCTTGCTCCGGCTCATGGCCTTGCCGCAGTCAGCACATTTCAGAAAACCGCTGAACAGATACAGTTTTTTCTGCTGGGGGCCTGTGCGGGTGTCCCGGTTCAAAAGACGCTGCACCTTTTCAAACGTGTCTCGGTCAATAATTGCCTCATGCGTGTTTTCAACAATGTACCATTCATCTTTGGGAACTACTTCTTGAATATGCACCTTGTAGCTTTTCATGCGGTAACGTCCCTGCACCATATCCCCGCAGTACATCCGGTTTTTCAAAATGGTACTCACCGACATCGCGCACCACAAGGGCCGTTTCGCAGGATCAATGCTGGGGTTTTGGTATTTCAGCCCCAGGCGTTCCCGTTTGTAGGCGGCGGGACAGAGAACGCCGTGATCGTTGAGATAGTGGACAATGGCATTTTTACTCATACCATCCAGAAACATGGAGAAAATCTCCCGGACAACAGCAGCGGCTTCCTCGTCCACTACCAAGGCATTTTTGTCGTTTGGATCTTTGATATAGCCATAGGCCGCGAAGGAGCCGATGTGCTCCCCGTTGCGGCGTTTCATATCAAATACCTCCCGCACCTTGTCAGAGGTTTCCGCACAATGGTTTTCATTGAGCACCCCCTGGATGGGAACCGCAATACTACGCATATTTTGGGGCTCTTTATAGCTGTCCAGGGGCTGATGAAATAGAGAAATAAAACGGACATTGTACCGGGGGAACCAGTCATCCAAATAATAGCCCTGATCGCTGTAATTACGGAAAGAACGGGCCAGGTCTTTGACAATTACGCAGTTCACGCGTCCCCGTTTAATGTCAGCCAGCATCCGCTGGAAGTCATCGCGCTCGTCATCTGTTGTGCCGGAAATGCCGTCATCTACATATTCGTCTACAATCATATACTCGTCGCCGTCGTTAAACCCGGCGATATGATCCTCAATGATTGCCCGCTGATTGGTGACGCTTTCGGACTCATCTAAGCACCGAGCGTCCTCTTTGGATAGGCGGATATAGATGGCAATTCTCCATACTCGAATCCGTGATTTTACCGTTTCAACAATAGCCCGGCTTTTGCGTGCCATGTGTGCCTCCTTCCCTATCACATTACACCTATATTATACCTCTGCTCCAGGGGTACAACAAGGATGCCTCCACCTCTGGACAAAGTGTCCAGAAGTTGGGAAAGAGATTAAAGTCCGCTCTTTTTCCGCTGAAAGAAGTCGGAAAGGGCATCCTGTAGGGATGGGGCGCTGTCCAGAAACTCCAGCTTGACACCTAAGTCGCCTACGCGGAAACAGTAGGGATTTCCCGTTGCTTTTAAGATATAGCCCGCCCGAAGCTCCTGGGGGACGCCGGGATCAAGAGCCAGGCCGCTCACATCCACCAATTCATCCTTGTTCATCTTCTGAATATCAACGCTTGCCAGCGCCGAGATATTAAGCTGATTGTTCATGGAACATACGCCTCCTTTCCAACATTTTTATGCGATTGCCAACTTGTCCTATGAGAAACCAAACAGGGGCAGCACCGTTTCCGATGCTGCCCCTATTCGTTCCCTCACTTTTATAAATGGTGGGGAGCACCGCGCTCATTTTCTTGCCCCGTCATAAGACAGCCATACTCGGCAGCGGCGCTCCCCCACAAAGGGGGCGGCGGCCT
>CALWYB010000025.1 GCA_944385665.1 uncultured Oscillospiraceae bacterium | reverse complement strand
GCGGCTGCGCGGTGAAGTACCAGCTCATTCAGCACCGCCTGCTGGAGCCCGCGGGCTCCGAGCCCGACTTCACCCGGGGCACTCTGGAGGGCGACATCGCCCCCGGCGCCATCACCTTCTATCGTCTCCAGTGCGACAGCGAGGGCAAGCTGCGCTCCTACATCGCCCAGGGCGAGGTGCTGCCTGTGGCCACCCGCTCCTTCGGAGGCATCGGCATCTTTGCCATCCCCGAGATGGGCCGCTTCTACCGCCACGTACTCATCCAGAAGCGCTACCCCCACCACGGCGCGGTGGCTTTCGCTCACTGCGGCAAGGCCCTCTTTGAGGTGCTCAAGTACTTCGGCGTCTCCGACATCGCCTACAATCAGCCCAAGAGCCTGCCCTACCCCACCGAGAACCCCTTCCAGTAATCCGCAAAGGTCCTGGCGGCCTGTCCTTTGGCCGATACGCTTTCAGAGGGGCAAAACTGAACTCCCCGTTTTAACCTGCATAAAATATACGGACGGAGGCCTCAAAAGGTCTCCGTCCGTATGTTTATGTCTCCTCCAACACCAAGGTCTGTCGGGACGCACAGCCCAATTTCTTAAACTCTGAAAACAGGCAGTCGATCCGCGTGGGAGTAACCCGGATCAGGTGCATGGGACTGGGAAGCTTCCGCAAGGCAGCCAGCGGAATCTTCTGAGCGGCTGCATGGGCGTTATAGTCTGGGCTAAAGGGCTCCACCATTTCTGCTCTGCCCATGACCTGAACGCCGTGAAGCTTGCCAAACCCCTCATACCGGTCAAAAATGGCCAGGCAAACATGGGGATTTTCCGCCAGACCGATAAACTTTTTTCCGCCCTCGCTGAACATCCAAAAGCAGCCGTCATGGTAGCTGTACTCAATAGGAGTGCATCGCACATACTCCCCTGTCCCTGTGGCCAGAGCACAGGTATTATTTTCGTTGATATAGTCCTCCAGTACGGCCAGCAGTCTGCCTTTTTCCAGCTTGGCACTGTCTGCGTCCTTCTCGTCCCAATAGCGGGCTGCCGCCCGGAGGGTCTCCTGGGTATAGTAGGTTGTATCAGCCATTGCTCGGTTCGCCTCCTTGTTTTTATTGTACGCTTCTGGAAAACAACGGTCAACGGACACCAGCTATATTCTTTTTCTGCCAAAAAGCCGCTGCCTTACACCTCAGGCAGCGGCTTTTCATCTCATTTCTATTTCATTGTCTCCGGCTCAAATCGGTATGTCGTAACCTGCTCTCGGCCCGCAGCCGTTACTGGATGCGGAACCCGGTCGCACAGTGATCGAAGACATACGCAAACCGCTCCTCGTTGGAGGGAAACTCCAGCACCTCAAAGGCCTGGGCTTCCACTTTACGGAAGGACACGATCTGCTCTGCCCAGTTGATCCATAACCTGTATGTACCCCCGACTTCTGCGCTCACGGTCTCGTCTCCCTTCTGTTTGTTATATCACAAAACCATATCTTACATCGGCACCCGATGTACCAGTTCTTCCATCTGTCGGTTCTTTTCGGCGATCTCTCCATTGATCCCGGTCATCATGGTCCCCAGCCGGTTCAGCACATCACAGATCTGGTTTCTGGTCCCCTGCACCTGCTCCTGGGACTGATGGATCCGGTCCAGCACGGCCCAGTCGGCAAACAGGCCGTCAAAGATGTAATCGGCGACCCGGAGAAACCCGTCGATGCTGACCTGGAGATCGGCGTAGATGGTCACATCGGCCAGTTCCGTTTGAAAGGCCCGCAGCTGGGATTGCAGATGCTCCACAGACTGCTGTGCCTCATCCAGATGGCCGTGCTTGGCCAGATCGGCGATCAGCCCTCCGCCAAACAGGTCCCAGGTGCCCCAGCCCTCTGCGCTGTCCAGGCTGGCCAGGATCTGATCCGCGGTGGAGCGGGCGGCCGTTCCCGCGTCGATGGCCTCCTGCAGCTCTTTTCTCTGGTTTCCCAGATAGGCGATGCGCTCCTCCAGCTGCAAGATTTTCTCCGCCGGCTCGCCCCCCTGGGCCTTGACCGCATGCACCTTTTCCTTCCACACCGTCTGGTAGCGGCTCTCGCAGTCCTGCAAACCAGCCAGTTCCGACTCGCACCGCTGCAGGTCCCCGTCTACCCCTGCCAGTTCCCGGGCTGCGGCGTCGTATTTAACCCGGGCGGCGTAGGCCTCCTTCCGCTCCGCCGTCAGTTTCTCGTCCATCTTTCCCACCACTTGGTAGAAAAATGCCGCAAGACTGCCGCCCTCCAGCCGGTCCACGTCCGCCTGCTCCCGCGCCATGATCTGCTTCAGCTCCTCCACCTGACCGGTCAAAGCGTTGCGCTGGCGGTGTAATTCCACCCGGGCTGCCTCCAATTTTCTCTTTCTGGCGCACTGCTCCTGCAGTTGGCTCAGCTGCTCATCATAGTAGTTCACCACATTGCGCTCCTTTCCTCACTTCAAAATACCGCTGTCCAACCTCTTTTGGCCGCAAAAAAGGGGCCCCAACCCTGTGAGGCCCCAGCATGACAGCGTCCGGATTATGTTGTCTCTGCGGGTGCCTTTGTGAGAGCGGCTTCCACTCCCAGGGTCTGTGCGTAAGCAGGGTTCTTTTGGAGCATCTCCATCAGTCGGATCGTTCTGATTCGGATCTTTGTCTCCATGTCAGCCACCTCCCTGACGACCTTGGCAGATAGTTTTTCATCTGCTCTGGTTGTATTCTAGCATCCCGCCGCGTCAGAATACATCACTCTTTCGGCAAATTACCGTGGGTTATTTCCACCAACGCAGCAAATTACCTGCCCTTGGCGCCTTCCTTGGCGGCCTGGTACTGCCGGGCATCAATGGCTCCGGTGGCCAGCATTCGCTCGGACCACAGCTGCAGAGTCTCCACCGTGATGGAGATGCGCTCCAGCTCCTCCTGGATGTAGATAAAGTCCTCCAACTCGTCATCACTGATGACTCCGTCCGCTGTGATCTCAATGAGCCGCTCCTTGCGCTTGTTCATGGAGTTCAGCGAGGCCAGCATCTCCAGAATGATCTGGGAGAGGTCCTTGATCTTGATCTCGGGCACATACTGCTGCCCGATGGGACACTGGTTGGCGCAGTAGTAGTTGCACAGGCTGGGCTGCTTGTACTTCTCCGCCATGGTCAGTACCTCATCGGGATGGGGCAGAGAGCGCTCATTTTCAATCTTTTCAATGCGCTCCGGTGGAATGGACTCCAGCAGTTCACTGGCCGCTTCCCGGCTCAGCTGCAGCGCCTCCCGCGTTCTGTGATAGATATTTTTATTCTCTTTTGTCGACACTCTGGCCATAGCAAAACCCTCACATTTCCGGTTTCCTGATAGAACCATTATACGGTGCCCCAGAGGAAAAGGCAATGGAATCTCCCCGGCGCTGCCAAACAGGCCGTACATTTCCAATTTGAGGCTTTGACGAAGGGACAAGAAGATGGTATCATTTAACAGATTTCCGTATCGGAACCCGAACCGGCTGCGGCGCGTTTCAGCAGCCGCTTAATTCCTTCCTGCGGCGGCTCTTATTACGGAAATACTGGGAAAGAACAAGAAAGTGAGCGCTCTCCGGCTCACTTGGAAACAGGAGGATTTGAATATGGAATATAACAAGGCAATTACGGATATGCGCATCGGCGACGAGGTGGAAGGATTTTATATTCTGAAAGGGGCATACCCCAAGGTCACCGCCAGTGGCAAGCCCTTTCTGAACGCTACCCTCTCCGACGCCACCGGAGCCATTGAGGCTCAGGTGTGGGACTATTCCGGCCCCATCGGCAAGGCGGATGAGGGAAAGGTGGTAAAGGTCAGCGGCACTGTGACCGAGTTCAAGGGCTCCGCCCAGGTGAGCATGAACAGTCTGCGGCTGGCCGACCCCAGCGACTCCTACGACGTTGCAGCTCTGGTCCCTGTGGCTCCTATTGACGTGGAGCAGTCCCTCTCCACGGTCTTGGAGCTGCTCAACTCCATTGCCGACGAGGACTACCGGCGCGTCGCCCTGGAGCTGTTCCGCCGCCACCAGGAAAATTTCCGGCAGATCCCCGCCGCCAAGAGCGTGCACCACGGCTTTCTCAACGGCCTGCTCATGCACACGGGTAATATGATGAAAACCGCTGATTTTCTCGCCCGGCTCTACTCCGACACCGTGGACCGCAGCCTCCTGCTGGCCGGCACCTTTGCCCACGATCTCCAGAAGGAGACGGAGTTTGCCCGCTCTGAACTGGGCCTGGTCACCGGCTACACCACGAAGGGAGATCTGCTGGGACACCTGGTCATGGGAGCCCAGGAAGTGGCGCAGGTGGCCCGGGAGCTGGAGCTTCCGGAGGAGAAGTCGGTGCTGCTGCAGCATCTGATTCTCTCCCACCACGGGGAGCCGGACTACGGCGCGGCCGTCCGCCCCGTCTGCGCGGAGAGCGAGCTGCTGGCCTATATTGACCAGATCGACAGCCGCATGGAGATCTACCGGGAGACCTTTGACAAGCTGGAGGACGGCCAGTTCAGCAACCGCATCTTTGCCCTGGACAAGCGTATCTACAAGCACCCCATCGGCTAACTGCAAACGGAAGCAGACCTGGAGGCCATGCAAGGCCTCCGGGTCTTTTTTTCTTGGGCCTTGATAGGCCAGCGGTTTTCAAGTATAGGTTTTAAGCATAGATCAGTATTCTATATAGGTATTTGTTATTTAATTCTCGGCGTGATAGAATATTCTCACAAGAAAACCGAAACCAAAAGGAGAAACGCTTATGAGCAAAAACGTTTTGGTGATCTCAACCAGTCTGCGGCAGAACAGCAACTCCCACCTGCTGGCCCAGCAGTTTGCCCAAGGCGCCCGGGAGGCCGGCCACCAGGTGGAGGTCATCTCCCTGCGGGGCAAGGATCTGCGGTTCTGCAACGGCTGTATGGCCTGCCTGAAGGCGCCCCGGTGTGTCATTCCCGATGACGCCAACGCCATTGTGGAACAAATGGGGGCGGCAGACGTGATCTGCTTTGCCACCCCAGTGTACTACTACGAGATGTCCGGCCAGATGAAGACTCTGCTGGACCGGGCCAACCCCCTCTACTCCGCCGACTACCAATTCCGGGACATCTATCTGCTCACCGCCTCAGCGGAGGACGACAGCGCCTCCGACGGTCCGGTACACGGCCTGGAGGGCTGGATCGCCTGCTTTGAACAGGCCCGGCTGGCCGGAGTGGTCCGGGGCGGCAACGCCAACGACCCAGGCGAAATGTCCCAGGCAAAACTGACCGAAGCCTATGAAATGGGCAAGCACGTGTAAGGAGGTATTTTATCATGCGTTCCAAATACAACGGATATTCCTTTCCCCTGCGGGACACCGTGACCCGGGAGAAGGTCCACTTCCACAACCGCTACGGTATTGAGCTGTGCGGCGACCTGTATCTGCCCAAGGATGCTTTCGGGAACTTGGCCGCCGTGGCCGTGTCCGGTCCCTTCGGTGCGGTAAAGGAGCAGTGCTCCGGCCTGTACGCCGAGGAGCTGGCCTCCCGGGGCTTTGCCGCCCTGGCCTTTGACCCCTCCTTCATCGGGGAGAGCGGCGGCCAGGCTCGGAATGTGGCCTCCCCCGACATCAACACCGAGGACTTCTCCGCCGCGGTGGACTTCCTCTCCACCCGGGACTTTGTAGACCCGGAGAAGATCGGCATACTGGGCATCTGCGGCTTTGGCGGCATGGCCCTGAACGCCGCCGCCATGGATACCCGCATCAAGGCCACTGTGGCCTCCACCATGTATGATATGACCCGGGTCACTGCAAACGGCTACTTTGACGCCGACAACAGCGCCGACAAGCGGTATGAGACCCGAAAAGCCCTCAATGCCCAGCGCACGGAGGACTACAAAAACGGGACCTGCGCCCGGGCGGGCGGCGTGGTGGACCCCCTGCCGGAGGACGCTCCCTTCTTTGTGAAGGACTACTATGACTACTACAAGACGGAGCGGGGCTACACCGAGCGCTCCCTCAACTCCAACGACGGCTGGAACGTGACCTCCTCCCTGTCCT
Organism: uncultured Oscillospiraceae bacterium; assembly: GCA_944385665.1. Taxonomy (GTDB): domain Bacteria; phylum Bacillota; class Clostridia; order Oscillospirales; family Oscillospiraceae; genus Lawsonibacter. The sequence goes on along the minus strand of CALWYB010000025.1, from coordinate 28,477 downwards.
TCCTCAACATGCCCATCCTGCGCTACTCCAACGAGATCCGCAGCGCCGTGCTGGTCATCCACGGGGACAAGGCCCACTCCTGCTATTTCAGCAAGGACGCCTTTGCCAACATGGTCAAAGACAACCCCTACACCGACAACAAGGAACTGCTTCTCATCCCCGGTGCGGTCCACACCGATCTCTACGACCGGAAGGACATCATCCCCTTCGACAAGATCCAGCAGTTCTTCCAGACCTATCTGAAATAAGCGAGTTCATTTATAGGAGGCTTTTGATATGGCAGTCAAGCAGACAGCGGGCAGAGATTCCCTGGGGCAGTTCGCCCCCAAGTTTGCCCAGCTCAACGACGATGTATTGTTCGGCGAGGTGTGGAGCCGGGAGGATAAACTCTCCCTGCGGGACCGCTCCCTGGTCACCGTGGTGGCCCTCATGTCCCAGGGACTGGTGGACAGCTCCTTCCAGTACCACCTGACCACCGCCAAAAATAACGGTATCACCCGGGAGGAAATCGCGGAGATTCTGACCCACGCCGCCTTCTATGCCGGCTGGCCCAAGGCCTGGGCGGCCTTCCGCATGGCCAAGGAGGTCTGGGCCGAGGACGCCGGGGAGGACGGCAAGCAGCAGCACCAGAAGGAGATGGTCTTCCCCATCGGCGCGCCCAACGACGCCTTTGCCCAGTACTTTGTGGGCCAGAGCTACCTGCACCCCCTCTCCACCAGTCAGGTGGGTGTATACAACGTGACCTTTGAGCCGGGCTGCCGCAACAACTGGCACATCCATCACGCCCAGACCGGCGGCGGACAGATGCTGATCTGCGTGGCGGGCCGGGGCTGGTACCAGGAGTGGGGCAAGCCGGCTCAGGAGCTCCACCCCGGCGACGTGGTCAACATCCCCCCGGAGGTGAAGCACTGGCACGGCGCTGCCGCCGACAGCTGGTTCTCCCACCTGGCCCTGGAGGTCCCCGGCGAAGGCTGCTCCAATGAGTGGCTGGAGGCGGTCTCCGATCCGGAGTACAGCAAGCTGGGCTGATCGCATTCCAATACAAAAGGCTCCTGCCGTGGCAGGAGCCTTTTCGTTCTTTTTCAGCCCTTGCAGCTGTCTACAAAGGCCGTGAGAATGTTTTTCTGTACGGCGTTCTTCTCCGCCATCATCTCCGGATGCCACTGCACCGCCAGGAAAAACCGGTCCCCGGGATGCTCCAGTTCGATGGCCTCGATGATCCCATCCTCCGACCAGGCCACCGCTCGAATCCCTGGTGCACACTGCTCCACCGCCATGTGGTGGAAGGAGTTTACCCCTAGCCGGTCTGTCCCCACAATGCGGCTCAAGCGGGAATCCGGGGCGATTGTCACCCAGTGGGAGGTCTGAGCTCGGGGATACATAGGCAGCGTATGAGGGGCCAGGCCCAGATCGGGAATGTGCTGAATGAGGGTACCCCCCATGGCGGCGTTGAACAGCTGCGCTCCCCGGCAGATCCCCAGCATGGGCTTGCTGGTCTTTTCCAGCACGTGGCGGAACAGGAAGAACTCCTGTTCATCCCGCTCAGGGATCAGATTTCCCGTCTTTCCCGTAGTCACCGCCCCAAAGCGCAGCGGGTCCACATCGCTGCCGCCGCTGAACAGTATTCCGTCCACACAGTCCAGCAGCCGCAGGGTGACCGCCCGGTCCCCCTCCTCCTTGATGACCGGCAGGATCAAGGGAATTCCGCCGGCCCGCTTGACCGAGGTGATATAGTCGTCCGCCAGCAGCTGCCACTCCTGATCCGGCGCGCCAATCCCCTCCGCATACTCCGCTGAACCGTCAAACATGTAATTGGCGGTGATTCCAATGATGGGTTCCATGGAAGTCCCTCCTCCCTGTTTCTTGTCTGCCATTGTAGCACCAACCCACCAAGCCGTCAATTTGTCTGATCTAACCTGCAACTGCGCTGCCGTTTGACTTTCTCTCCCCTTCCGGTTACAATCAGGGTAAGCATTATCCATACTACATTTTTATCTTGTATATGCGAAACAGCAGTATGATAAAAAAGGAGAGTGTCTTATGAAAGAACCGGCGGAATATCAAAGCTGTATTGCCAACTCCAACCTGGCCGATACCGGGTTCAGCTATACCCTGTCCCTTATCAACGGCAAATATAAAATGACCATCCTCTACACGCTCATGTGCTTTGGCGTGGTCCGGTTCAACGAGATGAAGAAGTACATCGGCGGGATCTCCTACAAAACCCTCAGCTCCACTCTGAAGGAACTGGAGGCGGACCAGCTGGTCCACCGGGAGGAGTACCCTCAGATTCCCCCCAAGGTGGAGTACAGTCTGACTTCCCGGGGCAAGTCCCTGATCCCTATTTTGGATCAGATGTGCGACTGGGGCGAGCAGAACCGCCTGTGAGAGAAAGGAGCTTCCACCATGCAAAAGCCAAAAATCCATCTCACCCTCATCGACCGCAAAGGCCCCTGTGCCTGCCACCGGGGACACCGGGTGGGCGACACCTTCGATTTTGACACCCAGCGGGGCCAGCTGTGCCCCATGGCCCTCCATGTGGCCTTCCCATACATCGACATCCTCCGCTACGGCGGCGCCATTCCGGGGCAGCCGGAGGGGACGGCGGTGTTTTGCTGCCCGGATGTGGACGTGATCAACGTCTTCCGCATCGAAAAAATCGATCCGGAGGAGTAAGCGCCGGTTACCGGTTTCTCACCTTGCAAATCAGCTGAGTCATGGTGCCCATGGGGCAATAGATACACCAGCTGCGCGGCTTGAAGAGCACCATGGTCACCAGGCCCAGCACGGTTGAGGTAAGCATCACGCTGTAAAAGCCAAAGGCAAACTGGGCCACCCCGGGATGGAACAGGGTCCCATGATAGGCCCACTGCCAGGGCAGCTTGAAGGTCCACAGAAGGGTCACCACCTGCCTGAGACTGGAAGCTCCGGCGAACACCAGATAGGTGTTCCACAGCATCAGGAAAAACATAGCAAAAAAGAAGATCAAAAAGCCGTAGCGGAACCACTTGCTTTTCATCCACCGGGGCACATCGTGCCGCCGGGACAGGCCAAACCGGCCGCCCAGCAGGGAAAACAGCTGGCCCCGGCCGCAGTAGCGGTTGCAGTAACCCTTGGTGCCCCCGATCACGGAAATCAGCAGCGGGATAAAAAAGCACAGCAGCCCCAGCCAGGCAAACAGGATATTGAAAAAGCCCAGGATCAGATAGGTCAGCGAGACGATCCACAGATAGTCATACCACTTCTTTTTCATCCTTCCACCTCCCGGATCTCAATTACCGACGCCGGGCACTCCCGGGCGCACTTCCCGCAGCCCACGCACTTGGCCCAGTCCACCACCGCTTGGATGCCCCGGTCAATGGAGATGGCCCCCAGGGGGCACACCTTCACACAGCAGCCGCAGGCCACACAGTCTCGCTGGGATACACTCGCTTTCTTCGGCACACGTTTCGTCGTTGTCATACAGGACCTCCCTCTCCAGATTGTGGTATCAGAATACCGGATGCAGCTCTTTGATTCTGTGACCTCATCACCAAGGGGTATGCCTCCGGCCAGTTCAAAAGAACAAAAAACGTGCACGTCTCCTGATCCGGGAAACGTGCACGTTTTTATTTGGTTGGAACGTTTTGCCGAAGGCTCAGGCCTCTACCATATCCTTGGCAAAGAGAGCCGCGCCCAGGGCGCCGCACAGCTGGGCCCGGTCGCTGACCACCAGCTTGGTGCCCAGCTTCTCCTCCAGGGTCTTGACCAGACCCTGGTTCTTGGACACGCCGCCGGTCATCATATACCGCTCCTCGCCTCCGACCCGCTTGGCCAGGGCCGCCGTTTTGGAGGCGACCGCCTTATTGAGCCCGTGGACAATGTCGTCAGTGGGTTTGTTCTGGGCGATGAGGGAGACCACCTCCGACTCAGCAAAGACGGTACACATGCTGGAGATGGTGATGTCCTCCTGGTAATGGAGCCCGGCCTTGCTCATCTCGTCCAGGCTCATCTCCATGGTGCGGGCCATCATCTCCAAAAAGCGCCCGGTGCCCGCGGCGCACTTGTCGTTCATCACGAAGTTGACCACGCTGCCCTCCTCGTCCAGGCGGATGACCTTGCTGTCCTGGCCGCCGATGTCGATGACGGTACGCACCGTGGGGTCCAGGAAGTGAGCGCCCCGGGCGTGGCAGGTGATCTCCGTGATGCTCTTGTCCCCCTCGGTGATGGCGGTGCGGCCGTAACCGGTGGTGACGATGGCGTCAATGTCCTCCCGCTGGAGATGGGCGGCCTCCAGAGCCTGCTCCAGGGCGCGCTCCGCGCCGATGGCCGCTCCTGCCCCGGTGGGCAGGATGATGCCGGTCATCATTTTTCCCTCCCGGTCCAGAATCACCACGTCGGTGCTGGTGGAACCGCTGTCAATGCCCGCAAAATATCCCTTTCCCATTTTCTTCTCCTTTCCCTCGCACCGGCTGGCATCCAGACTCTCCGCAAAGGCCTCCAGGCGGGTCAGAAGCTGCCCGCTGCTCTGGAGGGTATAGTCCGATTCGATTTTCAGCAGGGGCACCGCCAGATTCTGTTTCACCTGGGCATACTCAAAGCTGTAAAAGTCGCAGAATTTTACCGTGTGGTAGATGATCCCCTTCAGACCGGGGTCGTGGAAGAGCCGCTTGCGGCCCGTGTTGTCCATCATGCGCATACAGGGGATCTGGCCCAGCAGCTCCCCGGCGTACCACTCCATCAGCCCATCAAAGTCGGCATCTTCCGGGGGCAGCATCTCCCCTACGGAACGGTTGTGGACACAGGTCTCATTCTCCACCGGATAGGGCATGGCATCCTGCACCATCTCATAGAGCTCCCGGCCCATGCGGGCGCCCAGCACACTGATATGGGGGCCGCAGACCCGCTCCGGCTTATGGAAGGACGCCCGGAAGGCCGCCTCATCAAAGGCGGTTCCCTTATAGGCGCTGTAGGCCCGGGCCAGCCCCTTGAGCTGGATGACCGTGCGCTCCCGGCTGCACTCCCCCTCGCTGTGGAGCATGTCCACCAGGTACAGAAAGTCCAGCTTGCCGCTCTCCTCCAGCACGTCGTACACGCTGCGGATGGTATCGCAGCAGTTGACCAGGACCAGCTCTTTTACTTTGCCGCTCATCACCGCCTCCAGTAGGGACTTGCCGAAGCCGCACAGGTTGGGATGGGCGATCTGGTCGGCCAGGTCAAACCCCTGGGGCATCTCGTTGAGATTTTCGCACTGGGCGCCCAGGGCGGCCAGCAGCTCGATGGGGGTATATTTGCACACGTAGTAGGTCTTGTTCACTGCTTGCTTCCTCCCTCTCCCAGCATCTCAAGAAACGCTTCCAAACGGGTGGAGGTCTGCCCCTCCCCGCCGTGGCTGCGGTCGCAGCCGTCGCCGTCCAGCACCAGCAGAGGCAGCCCCTGCTCCTCAAACTTCTTCTTGGCCAGCTGGGCGGCCCCCAGGGTGTGCTTGCAGCCCCAGTGGTTGAACCACACCACGCCGTCCGCCCCCGCCTCCTTGGCGTGACGGATGCCCGCCTCGATACGGCGCAGGGCGCTGCCGTTCAAAGAGTGGTAGACCATCCGGTAGGCCATGGCCTCAAAGGGCTTTTCCGGGTCAAAATCAGGCTCGCAGGTTTGACTGAGCTCACAGCCTACGATTTGCGCCTCCTCCCGGAAGGACAGAGCATGGCGCACGGCCTCCGACCAGAAGGGGATGGTATGCATCCAATAGATGTGCTTACCCCGGGCCTTGGGCGCCTTCTGGATCTCTTCGTAGAGCTGGTCCACATAGCGTTCCACCTGCTCACTCCCCAGCAGAATGTTGTTGACCATACCGCTGTACAGCGGTGTAACCAGGTCGGAGGGCACATACTTGTCCGCCCGCGCCCGCTGGCAGTCCTGGAACTTCTCCAACGTGCGGCGGCTGCGGCGCAGCCGGAGCTTGAGGGCTTCCGTGTCGATCTCCCGTCCGGTCACCTGCTTCAGGAAATCCGCCAGCTTCCGCAGCTGGTCGGCCACGTAGGCGATGTTGTCCTCATTCTGCTGCATGGGGATATCGATGGAAAAATACGGTACCTTGTACATCTCCGCCAGACGGCGGAAGGTGAGCAGGTTGGCGTCGCAGGTGAGGTTGGTATAGACGATACACTTGGGCCGGGGCAGTACCTTCTTGTCCGCCGCCCCCAGAAAGGTCTTATGGTAACTGCACAGGGTCTCGGAGATCCCGGTGTTTTCCGCCTGCTGCAAAAAGGTGCGCTCCGCCTGGGAACCAGACAGATAACAGGAGAAACCCTCCACATTGTAGGGGTTGAGTCCCGCCTCCTGAAGGATCTCACTGGGGGTAAAAACGCTGACAATGGCAGAGGACTCCGGCTTTTGCAGTGGCTTGAGCATGGCATCCATCATAATGGTGGCCAAGTATTGATCGGCCGGCAGCAGCCGTTTGTCCGGCATCGTCTTGTTTTTCAGATTCTGGGCCTCCCAGCCCAGCTTGAGCAGCCCCCGTGCCCGGTCCGGGTGGGGTCCGCTCCACTGGGAAACCACGTGGCCAAAGGTTTGTACGACTTGCATGGTGCCTCCTTCTTCCCTCCATGGAACTGGGTCCGCATGTCCGGCCCCTTCGGCCCGTCCTCCCGAAAAAACGGCGGGTCCTCCGGCCGCACACAACCGGAAAACCCGCGCGGCAAAGTACATGCAGACGCGCAAAAAGTAAAATCTGGATTATTTTATCACCGGGACTTCACAAAATCAATCGGAGTTTCTGCCCCGGTTTTTAGCTGGTTTTCCCCATAGGAAGCAGGCATTTTGTCAGGCGCAATGGTTCTTTTCTTACCCATTCTCGTACTTTTGACCCTTGCTGGTATATGCTGTCCGCACTATAATAGGTACAAAATCGATCACAGGGAGGCGAGCCGCCATGTGGGGCTTGTTTGCGGTGGGCTCTGCGTTTTTTGCCGGAATCACAGCGGTTCTGGCAAAATGCGGCATTAAAAAAACGGATTCGGAGGTGGCCACCGCCATCCGTACCATTGTAGTGCTGATTTTCTCGTGGCTGATGGTATTTCTGGTGGGCTCAGCACCAGAAATTACCCGGATTCCTTCCTTTACCTGGCTGTTTTTGATCCTGTCCGGTCTGGCTACCGGCGCCTCGTGGCTGTGCTACTTCCGGGCGCTCCAGCTGGGTGACATCAACAAAGTGGTCCCCATTGACAAATGCAGCATCGTACTCACCGTACTTTTAGCCGTCCTCTTTTTTGGGGAACCCATGGGAATCAAAAAGCTGGCAGGCCTGTGCGCCATTGCCGGCGGCACCCTGCTGATGATCCAGAAAAAAGAGCAGACTACCCAGGCCTCTGGCTTCTCCTGGCTCATCTACGCCATCCTGTCCGCTGTCTTTGCCAGCTTGACCTCCATCTTCGGCAAAGTGGGAATCACCGGGGTGGAATCCAACCTGGGCACCGCCCTGCGCACCGGCGTCGTGCTGGTGATGGCGTGGCTGGTAGTGTTTCTCAAGGGGAAGCAGGGCAGCCTGACCGGCATTCCCAGCAAAGAGCTGGTCTTCATTCTGCTCTCCGGCATCGCTACCGGCTGCTCCTGGCTGTGCTACTACAAGGCCCTCCAGGACGGCCCGGCCAGCGTGGTGGTCCCCATCGACAAGCTCAGTATCCTGGTGACCATTGGTTTCTCCTACGTGGTATTCCACGAGACCCTCTCCCGGAAGGCGGGCGTCGGATTGATCTGCGTAGTGCTTGGTACCCTTCTGATGCTGTGAGGCCTTTTGTCATAAAATATCCCCTGCCTTCGGACTGCTTAACCCGTTTGCAGCCCGAAAGCAGGGGATCTCTTATTTCTGATCCACGTCGGTTTTCTCCTCCGGTTCCGGAGGAAGCGGATGCCACGCCTGAGGCTCCTGGTCTCTCAGCAGAAGGCGTTTTATCCCCCGCAGCAGAGACTCCACCAGATGAAACCACAGATTCCCCAGCACGAACACCACGACCAGGACCAACAAAAACGCGCCCAGCGCCCCTGGAGACATGCCCGTCTCCTCACTTGGTGGCAAACCGGTTGAGGAAAAACTCCGTAAAAGCGGCCAGTTCCTCCTCCTGGGACACGTAGACATACAGAGACTCGTCCTCCAGCCAGTCGTAGGCATTGATACCGATGTAGCTCTTCTTGTCCGGATAGATGATGAAGGCGTCGGTGGGATACTTGTTTTGGTAGGCCTTTAAAATCTCGCTGCGGCGGTAGTAGGTGGGGTCGCCGCAGCCGGACAGGTCGGGCACGGTGGGCACCACCACGATGGTCTGGCTCTCCTCGTTCCAGCCCACGATCAAATTGCCGATCTTGGTCTTGCTGCCGTGGACAAAGCCATAATTAAACCGAGACACATCCTCCGTATACCCAAAGATCAACCGGTAGTCGTCTCCGTTGTCCACCACCTGGTTAAAGAGCAGCCGCATTTTCTTGGCGTTGGCACGGCTCTTCTCCATGTCGATCTCGGGTCCCTTAAATAGTTTGCTGAACAATCCCATGGTCGTTTCCTCCTGAAAAATATGGTTTTCTTCACGCGGCCGGGTTGCCGCGGTGGGAACGGGAGTTGCTTGTTGTCTAAAATAAAGATAATTTTTAAATTTTGTTTTTATTTGGGGTAACAAAGAATCCGTCGGAACTGAACGGCTCCGTCCGGACGGATTCCTGACTTATTCGGTTTCCCGCAGCCCCTCCAGCCAGTCCACGATGGCGTTGATCTGCAGGTCCACGGTGGCGTCCGCCGCCTGGGGGACAAACAGGGGGAGGGTATTGGGAATGGCCCGGCGGATGATCATGACCGACAGGCTGAGGTTGGTAAAGAGACTGATCCGCTCCGTGGTTGCCTGCACGCCAAAGCACTCCAGCAGGCCGCCGAACAGTCTCCCCTGCTTCTCCCGGAACATACGGTAGCTCTCCGGAGAGAGCCGCCGGAAAATACGCTGCTGATCCTCTACGGTCAAAACCGCGATGCCGTTTTTTTCCCCGTAGCAGCAGGAATGGATAAACCGTCGCACCCCCTCCCGCCAGGACAGAGCAGGGTCGTCCATCAGACTCTTGGCATAGGCCAGCACCTTTGGCTGCTGGCGGTACAGGGTCTCCACCACCAGGTCCTCCTTCGTGGGAAAGAAGGTGTAGAAAAAGGTGCGGGAGATGCCCACCGCCTTATAAATCTGCTCCACTGTGGTGTGCTGAATCCCCTGCTTGGCCATCTGTTCCAAGGCGGCGGCGATCAGAGCGTCCCGTACCTTTTCCCGCTCCTGCTGGGAATACGCAACTTTGGGCATGGCTGTCTCCTTCAATAAAAACAAAATTCTGAAATCGTTTTTATTCTATCACAGCGGTCCCGACAATACAAGCAGAATATGCATCCATCTCCCTTGCTTTTCTTCCCCCAGGTGGAATACAATAGAGGTCCAATTATTTTCCGCATTCTGGGAGGAACCATTGCATGCAGACATCCAACGACTTAAAAAATCTGCTCGCCCGCATTGACCGGCGGGGCTATCCCGCTTATAAGGACACCCGGGGAAGCTACCAGTTTCCCGGCTATGTGCTGTCCATCGACCACGTGCAGGGGGACCCCTTCGCCGCCCCCTCCAAGGTAAGCATCCACGTAGGCGGACGGCAGGCGGCCTTTCCCAAGGAACTCTACCGTCTGCCCTGTCAGCGCATCGCTCTTCAGGACGCACTGACCCGCCGGTTTGGCCGCCTGGCCGACCAGGCCTCCTTCCAGGCCAAGGGCTCGGGGCACAGCGGCCTCATCTCCATCAGCCGCTGCGGCCAGGAGGTGCTGGAACGCACCGCCTGCCAGCTGGACCCCAGCACCGGCAACATCACCCTGCGTCTGGAGGTTGGTTTTCCCGCCAACGGCCGCACTATCAACGCCCGGGAGCTGGAGAAGATCCTCTTTGACCTGCTTCCCCGGTGTGTGGAGTCCAGCCTGTTCTGCCGCAATCTGGACAAGTCCCGGCTCCAGGCCATCGCCGATCTGGCGGAGGACCAGCAGGCCATCCGGGACCTGCTGCCCCAGCTGGGTCTGTGCGCCTTTGTGGCCGACGGGAGCATCCTGCCCCGCTCCTCCGGGGTGTCCTCCCTGCCCATGAAGGACGCGGTCCCCTTCCGCTCTCCCCAGGAGCTGTCGGTCACTTTGGACCTGCCACACCGGGGCAAACTCACCGGCATGGGAATCCGGCGGGGCGTCACCCTGATCGTGGGCGGCGGCTATCACGGGAAGTCCACCCTGCTGAAAGCCCTGGAGCTTGGAGTCTACAACCACATCGCCGGGGATGGCCGGGAATATGTGATTACCGACGAGAGCGCCGTGAAAATCCGCTCGGAGGACGGCCGTAGCATCCGCCGCACGGATATTTCCATGTTCATCAGCGACCTGCCCAACGGTAAGGACACCACCGCCTTTTCCACCGAGGATGCCAGCGGCAGCACCTCCCAGGCCGCCAACGTGGTGGAGGCCCTGGAGGCAGATGCCTCCCTGCTGCTCATCGACGAGGACACCAGCGCCACTAACTTTATGGTTCGGGACGAGCTGATGCAGCGGGTCATCCACCGGGATATGGAACCCATCACCCCCTTTCTTGACCGGGTCCGGGAACTCTATGAACAGGACGGGGTCTCTACCATCCTGGTAGCGGGGAGCTCGGGTGCTTACTTCCACGTGGCGGATACCATCCTCCAGATGGACCGCTATGTGCCCAAGGACATCACCGCCCTGGCCAAGCGGGAGGCCGCCGCCTTCCCGGTCAACACCACGCCTCTGCCGCCTGCGCCGCTGCCCAGCTTTGAACGCCGCCCCACCCCCTCTCCGGAGTTTCGGGGGGAGCGGATCAAGCTGAAATCTCTGGGCCGGGACGGGGTATCCATTAACCGGGAGACCATCGACCTGCGGTATGTGGAGCAGCTGCGGGACGGGGAGCAGTCCGCCGCCCTGGGCTACGCCATGGTATATACCCAGCAGCGCCTCATGGATGGGCACCGCACTCTGCGCCAGATCGTGGCGGAGCTGGAGGCTCTGCTGGACCGGAACGGTCTGGAGGCCCTGTGCGGGGGCCGCTCCGGAGTCCCCTTCCTGGCCCGGCCTCGGAAGCAGGAACTCTTCGCCTGCTTCAACCGCTATCGCGGCTTACGGCTGTAAGCTCTGACAAGTTTATTCCCCTTACAAAAATGCGCCGCAGAGCAGCTGCTCTGCGGCGCATTTTGTCTTCCGGGAAATCAGAAGAATACCTGTGTCTCCACCGGGACAGTGCTGGCAAGGAGTTTTCCTTTCCGGTAACTGCGCAAGATGGGCGCATCGTAGTTCAATGCGTCGTACCAGTCCTTTGCGTCCAGGATGACAAAGTTGGCGTCCTTCCCCTCTGCGATGCCGTAGTCATCTCCCAAGTGGAGGGTGCGGGCGGCATTGGTGGTGACGAAGCGGTAGGAGTTGACGATCTCATCATAGCCCAGCATATGGCCGGTATACAGGCCCATAAACACCTGATCCCGCATCTTGGCGTTGCCCAGAGGGTTCCAGGGATCGAAGATATCGTCGGAGCCGAAAGAGACGTTGATGCCCTCGTCGGTGAGCTCCTTCACCCGGGTCATGCTGCGGCGCTTGGGATAGGTGTCGGCCCGACCGCCCAAGTGGACATTGACGCAGGGGTTGGCCACAAAGTTGATGCCGGAAAGTTTGAGGATGCGCATGAGGCGGATGACGTAGGCGTTGTTGTAGCTGTGCATGGCAGTGGTGTGAGAGGCGGTGACCATGTCCTTCATCCCGGTCTCATAGGCCCGGGTGGCCAGGGTCTCCAGGCCCCGGGAGGCCTCATCGTCGATCTCGTCGCAGTGGACGTCAATGAGCTTATTGTACTTCTGCGCCAGGTCGAAGCAGATGTTCAGGGACTCCACGGAGTACTCCCGGGTAAACTCAAAGTGAGGAATGGCGCCCGCGGCGTCGGCTCCCATCTTCAGGGCCTGCTCCAGCAGCTCCGCCCCCTTGGGGTAGCTCAGGATGCCATACTGGGGAAAGGCTACGATCTGGATGTCCATGTAGTCCCGGACCTCCTCCCGCAGCTCCAGGATGGCCTCCAGAGCGGTGAGCTTGGGGTCGTTGATGTCCACATGGGTGCGCACATACTGGATGCCGTTGGCGGCCTGCATGCGGATGGCCTTGTTCACCCGCTCCTTGACCTCCTGCTTGGTGAGGAAAGGCTTGTACTCCTCCCAGCACTGGATACCCTCAAACAGGGTTCCGGTGAGGTTCCAGCGGGGGCGGCCCGCCGTCAGGCAGGTATCCAGGTGTACGTGAGACTCCACAAAGGGGGGCAGCACCATCTTGCCCGCGCAGTCCGTAACCGTCTCCTCCCCGGGGATGGGCTCCAGGTTGGGAGCGATCTGTGCAAACTTCCCGTCGGTGACCCGAATGTCCACCGTCTCCTGGGTGTTGCCCAGGTGCAGATCTTTCAGCAGCATAACCGTACCTTCCTCTCTAAAAATATATATTACCGGTCTTTCCGGAGCAGTTCACCCACAAAGAAGCAAATGGCCGCCACGATCATGGCGTTCAGGGCAGCGATGCCCCAGTGCAGGGTGTTGGCCACCGCCGCGCCCAGTACGATGCCGGCGATGTTGAACCAGTTGACCACGGAGGTCTCACCACCGGCAGCAAATTTTTTGCGGTTTTTGAAGAAGTCCAGGATCACAAGAACGCCGATGGGGGGCAGGGCACAGTTGAGGATATTGAGCCAGCCCACAAAGTTCCAGTAGAGCCAGATGGCCAGAGCGGTGCCCACGATACCGGCGATCCAGGTGGTAAACTTCATCCGCACCCCGGAGACGTTGGAGATGGCCAGGCCGCCGGTGTACAGGGCGTTGTTGTTGGTGGTCCAGATGTTGGCACCCAGCACAATAAGAGCGGGGATGGCCAGGCCCTGGGCGATCATGACGTAGAAAATATCGTCCTTCCCGGTGAAAGCGCCGCCCACCGCGCCGAAGCAGAACATCAGGGTATTGCCCAGGAAAAAGGCGATGACGGTGGTCCACACGGCGATCTTGCTGTTTTTGGCAAAGCGGATAAAGTTGGGAGTGGCGGTACCGCCGGAGATGAAGGAGCCGATGACATAGCCAATGCCGGTTATCAGGGTGATGCCGCCGGCAGACTGGGCAAAGATGGCTGCGAGTCCGCCGCCGTCGCTGGTAGCGGTGATCATGGAGTACATACCCAGAATGACAATGAGGGGCACGGAGATATAGCTGACGATCTCCAACGCCTTCATTCCGGTGGCGGCGGTGGCGGTCATCAGCAGGCCGGCGATGATGGTGAGGACCCACTCATTGACTCCCATGAGCTGGGCGGCAGGGATGGAGAACATAGCCACGCCCACACCAAACCAGCCGATCTGGGTAAAGCCCAGAATGGCGGAGGACAGGTAGGAACCCTTTTCGCCAAAGGTGCGGCGGCACAGCAGGTCCATGGTCATGCCGGTCTCGGATCCGATATAGGCCAAAATACCGCAGTAGGCGGACAGGATCACGCCGCCGATGAGGCAAGCCCAGAAGAACCCGGACAGGTCCAGGCCATTGCCCAGCTTGGCGCCCACGCTCATGCTGGCAGAGAAAAAGGTAAAGCCCAGCATGACAAAAAACATGTTCCAAAATCCCTTGCGGGCCGATTCCGGTACCGCCTCCAGGGAGTAGTCGGCGTCCACCTGGACGTCTTTGTCTGTTTTCTTTTTTTCCTGACTCATAACTTCTATCACCCTCTGTTTCTATTTTCAGTCTTTACAACGGTTTCCTACTATATCACAATTTTCATGTTTCTGCCACCGGCTCCTCCTTTTCGTACGAAAAGAAAGCGACAAAAATTGTTTGTAAAAAACGGCTGTCCTTATCCTTTATGCCCACTCCGGACTTTTCCACGCCCCATCCCCGTTTTTCTTTTCCCCTTTTCGGGCAAAAAAATCCCCGGTCCCAGCTTTGACCGCCTGACCGAGGATCTGTTTCGAGGTTTCCACTTGTTTTTTGAGGGGCTCATCAACCCCCGATATACTGGATGCTCTGCCCTGTCTTTTGTTCCAGAAAGGCCCGAAAGTCCGCTTCACTTTCCGGCTCCAGGCAGCGCTTTTCAAAAGCCTGGGCGTGGTTTCTGCCCAGAATCAAGATGAAATACCGGCTTGTCTCCACCAGAGCCAGGACTCTGTCATACTCCCACCGGGTGGCCGCTCCGGTCACTACTGTCTCATAGCCGTCCGGGCCAAACCGCGCCCGACACACTTCCATCCCCGGCAAGGCCTTCCGCCTGGCAAAGATGGCGTTCAGGGAGTCTCCCTTCCACTCCACAAACAGCATCAAAAACACCAGGACTCCGTAGAGTCCCCGCAGCCACAGGCTCTGTGCAGGATCCAAAATTGTGATCAGGGCGATCACCGTCACCACACCGGCAAACACCTTCAGCCCGCGGTCGATTCTTTTTCGCAGCGTCTTGCGCAGAGCCCGGGACATAGCGGCCAGCACCCTGCGGTCGTAGACGGTTTTACAGGTAAACTCCATAAATACCTCCTGGCTGCTTGGTCTTTCACTATGGGGCAGTATACCAGTTCTTTTGTCACAGAGTCTTAACCCCGTCTTAAGTTCTGTAAAGATTTCCGCAAGGCAAGATCTGGTTGTACTCTATGGTGGTTTTTGTTATAATAAATCACCGGAATTTGCCGGCTCTGTTTCCCTTCACCTACACCAGGTGCAATGACTTAAGAGGTATTGACTATGAAAAAAAGCCTTGTTTTTGCTTCCCTTCTGACCTGCCTGCTGCTGGCCGGCTGTGCCCCCAAGACGCCCGGCTCCGGCAGCACGGCCAGTGCCCCCGATCCCGGCAGCTCTTCCAGTACTCCGGACGCCTCCGGTTCCTCCAGCGCGCCGGACTCTACTGCTTCGGGCAGCACCTCTGACACGGCTGACCCCGGCAGCACCCCCGGCACCTCCAGTTCTTCTCAGGCCCAGACCAGCAAGCGGGATCAGATCCCCTTTACCGACGACCAGAGCTATGCGGTGGCCCATCTGGGCTATCTGGAGATCGAGGACCTGGATTACTACGTGCAGCGCTATCTGGACAGCGACGACATCCCCATCCACTATCTGTCCTCCGGCGACTACTATCTAATCATCCCCCGGTACGAGGGGATGGAGCTGTCCCTCTACGCCAACGACTTCAACACCTCTCAGTCTACCCTGATCTACCAGGAGTCCGACTGCCAGCCCTTCATTCTTCAGTGCAACGTCAGCGACATCTTTGCCGATGCCACCATCGAGCTGACCTACCAGGGCGAGAAGGTGTCCTTCTCCCCCTTCATCTCCCTGAAGGACGGCTCCCTGGACATCGGGGAGCACGGTCTGGATCTGACCAAGCCCTCCGACGCAACTTCAAACTAAAAGGAGCATCCACCTATGGACTTTCGCGCTATCCTGCAAAATCCCCAGGGCTATGTGGGCCAGAACCGGAACATTCCCTCTCAGCTCAAAGCCAATGCCCAGCGCCTGTGCTGGGAATACAACCAGACCCCTCCCAACGCCGGAGCGCGGCGGCAGGAGCTTTTACAGCAGCTGCTGGGCACCTGCCATCCCCTCACCTTTATTGAGCCCTCCTTCCACTGCGACTACGGCTTCAATATTCACACCCACGGTCTGGCCGTTATCAACTACAACTGCGTCATTCTGGACACCTCCCCCGTCCACATCGGGGCAGGGGCCTTTATCGCCCCCGGCGTATGCCTGAGCTGTGCCGGCCACTCCATCGACGGGGAGCAGCGCTCCACCGGCATCAGCACCTCCAAGCCCATCACCCTGGAGGACGACGTGTGGCTGGGCGCCAACGTGGTGGTATGCGGCGGCGTGACCATCGGGAAAGGCTCCGTCATTGGGGCGGGCAGTGTGGTGACCCGGGACATCCCGGCCGGCGTGGTGGCCGCAGGCGTCCCCTGCCGCCCCATCCGCCCGGTTACGCCAGCGGATAAGATCCCGCCGGAGGAGTTGGCCTTTTAATTGATCTCGATATAACCAGAGGACCCCGGGACAGGCCAAGCCTGTCCCGGGGTCCTCTGGCATTGAATGGGAAGAAACTTAAATTTGCAGGGCCGCATTCAGGGCGTCGCCGGTGGCAGTCACCGCATTGCCGGGGGCCTTGAAGGCCTCGCCGATAACGATGACCTGTCCGGCCACCCGCTCCGCGGCCTCCTTCAGGACCGCATTGCTGCGGGAACCCATGGCCAGAACCACGTTGTCGTAGCCGCGCATGGAGCCGGCAGTGCCGTCGGCCAGGGTGTAGTCCACGCCGTCGGGGTAGAACTTACAAACCTTGGCGCCGGGCTGGAGAACCGTGTGGTGCTCCTCAAAGTTCTCGAACATGTACCGGCGGCTCTCGGGGGTCACGTCGGCGGCAATGACATCCTTCATCTCGATGATGCCCACCTCATGCTCCCGCTCGGCCAGGTACTCGGCGGCCTCGCAGCCGACCATGCCGCCGCCCACGACCAGCACCTTGGTGCCCACGTTGGCTTTGCCCAGCAGCATATCCTGGGCCGTGATATAGCCGCAGGTATCCAGGCCGGGGATGGGCAGGACCAGAGGGTTGGAGCCAGTGGCCAGGATGATGGCGTCGGGCTGGAGCTCCTTCAGGATCTCTTCGTTGGCCTCCACACCGCAGCGCAGGTCCACGCCCGCCTTCTGGCACTTAACGATGAAGGCACGGATGGGCTCAGACAGCTGGCCCTTGCCGGTGGGATAGGAGGCCACGCGGAAGTTGCCGCCCAGTTCGCTCTCCTTCTCCAGCAGGGTCACCTTGTGGCCCCGCACCGCGCAGGCCCAGGCCGCATACAGGCCGCCGGGGCCGCCGCCCACCACGACCACCTTCTTGGAGACGGCAGCGGGCACCAGCTCCAGCTCCCGGCTCACACAGGGGTTCACGGCGCAGGTGATGGGATGGCCGGCAAACATATTGGGCACACAGCCCAGCAGGCAGCCGATGCAGGGAGACAGCTCCTCCAGGCGGCCGGTGCGAGCCTTGTTGGGCAGCTCGGGGTCAGCGATGCTCTGACGGCCAAAGGCGATCAGGTCGGCGCGGCCCTGCTTCACCAGCAGCTCGGCGTACTGGGGCTCGGTGAAGCGGCCCACCGCGATGACGGGCACGGACACGGCTCGCTTAATCTCGGTGACCAGGTCGGCATTGAAGCCGCCGTGGGTGATGCCGGGAGCCCACATGAACTCATCGTGGAGGTGGACGGCACGGGTCACGTGCAGGGCGTCCACGCCGCACTCCTGCTCCAGGTAGGCCGCCACAGCCGCCGCGTCCTGGACGCTCTGGCCGCCCTCCACCTCGTCGCAGGCGTTGATGCGGCACAGGATGGGCAGGTTGCCGCCGGTCTTGCGGCGGATGTTCTCGATGATCAGCCGAGGCAGACGCATCCGGTTTTCAAAGCAGCCGCCGAACTCATCGGTACGGTGGTTGGTGCGCTGGGAGATAAAGGTGCTCACCAGGTAGCCGTGGGCACAGTGGACCTCCACCATGTCGATGCCGGCCTGCTGAGCCCGGCGGGCCGCGTCGCCGTAGCACTCGATGATGCGGTAGATCTCCTCATTGGACACTGCCTCGGGGATCTCCCGGCCGTTGGCGGCGGGCATGGCGCTGGCCGCCTTCAGGGGGTAGCCGGTGAGGGCGGAGTTGCCCTCGGGGCCGGCGTGCTGGAGCTGGATGGACACCTTGGCACCATAGGCGTGGCAGGCGTCCGCCGCCCGGCGGAAGCTGTCCACGGTGTCGTCGGAGAACAGGCAGGGCTTGCGGGGGCCGCCCTTGGCCTCCTGATAGACTACGGTGGACTCGATGGTGATGAGGCCGAAGCCGCCCTTGGCACGGGCCTCATAGTAGGCCACCGAACGGTCGCTCAGGGTACCGTCGGTATTGGCCAGGTTGTTGCCCATGGGGGGCATGACAAACCGGTTGGGCACCGTGACGGTGCCGATCTTCACCGGAGAAAACATAGCCGGAAACTTCATTTTTGATCTCCTTCTTTAAAATCAATGCGCTCTACATGGGTCTGGGCGATCCACCGCTCTTTGATCTCTCCCAGTGCCTTCATGTGGGGCTGGTCCATGTGGGTCTGCTGCTGCTCGGGACTGGCCCACTTCTCCACCAGCAGAAGACGGTCTGCGTCCTCTGCTGCCAGGAAGTAGTCATAGGTCAGGCAGCCGTCTTCCCCACGGATGGTATCTAATATTGCGCTTTCCTGGATGTCATGGAGAAAATGCTCCCGCATCCCAGGTTTCGCCGTATAGGTCACAAGCAGCAGCAAGGGGTTCATAAAAATTCCTTCCTTCTCACATGGGCCCTTTTAGGAGAAGAACTTCTCCAGGACCTCCTGGGCGGGCATGTCCTTGCCGGTGAACAGCTTATAAGCGGCCACACCCTGCCACAGCAGCATGCCGATGCCGCCCACGGCGGCCTTGCAGCCGGCGGCCTGAGCCTGCTGGATCATCTTGGTCTCACGGGGATTGTACACGGTGTCGGCCACCACCAGGTCGGCGCGGAACAGGGAGGGATCGATGAGGCTCTCCTCGTCCAGGGGCTTCATGCCCACCTTGGTGGCGTTGACCAGGATGTCACAGCCCTGCACCGCAGCAGCCAGAGCGGCGCTGTCCTCCAGGGGAGAGATGGAGACCTTGCAGGCGGGGACCGCCTGGGCCAGTTTCTCCACGGTGTGCTCGCCGTTGGCGTAGAACTCGTCCTTGCGGTTGAAGATGGCGATGGACTCCGCACCGTCCAGAGCCGCCTGGACGCAGATGGCGGTGGCGGCGCCGCCGGCGCCCAGGACCACCAGCTTCTTGCCCTTGACCTCCACACCGTGCTCCTGGAGGTTGCGGACAAAGCCGATGCCGTCGGTGTTGTGACCGGTGAGCTTGCCGTCCTCCCCCACGGTGACGGTGTTGCTGGCGCCGATGAGACGGGCAGCGGGGGACAGCTCGTCCACGATGCCGGCCACGGCGGTCTTGTCGGGCATAGTGACGTTGAAGCCGCCCACATTCAGCAGCTTCAGGGCGTCCACCGCCGCCTGGGTCTGCTCCAGGGGAATATCAAAGGCCAGGTAAGCCGCGTCCACGCCAGTGCGGGCGAAGCTGTAATTGTACATAGCGGGAGAGCCGGAGTGGCCCACGGGGGAGCCAATGAGGCAAAAGAGCTTGGTGTGACCAGAAATTCTGCTTTCCATAATCAATTCCTCCGATGATGAAATTACGCTTCCAGCGCTTCGGGCCAGGCCTGGTCCAGAACGGCCTTGGTGGCCTCGTAGTTTTCTTTGGCAGCCTGCGCCACGCCGTGGCTGAGGATCTCATCGCTGATGACCTCCACACCGATGACGGCGGGCTGCACACCCTTGTCCCGGATGAGCTTGACAAAGCCAGCGGTGTCGCCGCTGCCGGTGCCGGGGAGCATACGGTCGTGCATGGACTCATCCCGCAGGATGCTCTTGGCGTAGGGGTGGGCCTGGACGTCGTTGATCTGGATGGAGACGATCTTCTCGGCAGGGATGCCTTCCAGAATGGAGAGGTCGTAGGGCTGATTGGCCCGGATGTAGTGCCAGAAGTCCAAAATCAGCTTGGCATTGTCACAGCCGGAGGCCTTCACCACCGCCCAGGCTTTCTTCACATCGGGCAGGCCGCTGTAAGGCATGGGCTCCACGCCGATGGTGTACTTGCCGGCCCGATGGCACAGCTCCCGCAGCTTCTGGGCGGTGTACTCCACGGAGTAGTCCTCCATGAGGCCGCAGTTGATGTGGTTGACACCGAACAGCTCGCACATATGGAAGCACATCTGCTCCTTGTACTTCTGCTCGTAGGAGCGGTGCTCCTCACACCACTGCACGATGTACTCCACCTCGGTGACCTTCATGTCGTACTTCTTCAGGATGGCCAGGATGTCGGCGTCGAAGAGGCCCTCGTTCAGGGCGTCCACGTAGGTCTCCGCCCGCAGGCCGATGCCCTCGAAGCCGGCGGCCTTGGCAGCGGCCACCCGCTCCTCAAAGGTGCACTGGTCGCCCAGGGTCCAGGAACTGATGGTAAGGGGTGCTTTCTTAGACATGATAAACTCCTCCTTGCTGAGTTTTGTTTCGTTTATTCTTGGGTCTGCCGGAGGATCTCCTGGCAGACTTCTTCCACGCTGATGTCCGAGGTGTCCACGACCAGGTCCGCCGCGGCCTCATACTTGGGACGGCGCTGCTCCATGAGCGAGGTGATGTATGGGATGTCCTTGTGCCCCTCCAGAAGGGGGCGGCTGTGGTCGTCCTTCACTCGCTCCAGAATGACCTCCGGGCGGGCGGTGAGCAGCACGACGGTGCCGCTGCGCTTCATGGCAGCCACGTTCTCCTCCCGCATGGGCACGCCGCCTCCGCAGGAGACCACGCAGGGCTCGCTCTGGGCAAAGCTCTCCAGCAGAGCGGTCTCGCAGGCGCGGAAGTAGGGCTCTCCTTTTTGGGCGAAGATGTCGGAGACCGACATCCCCTCCTGGGCGGAGATGTGCTGATCCATCTCTACCACCTTCCAACCCAGGGCCTTGCCCAGGGCCTGGGAGACGGAGGTCTTGCCCGCGCCCATAAATCCGATGAGAAACAGATGCTTCATGCCTCAGCCCTCCTGCTTGGCGGCAGAGCGCTCCCGCTTCAGGCACACATTGAGGTACAGGGCCAGCAGAATGCCGATGAGGGTGATGGCCATGTTGAACAGCAGCACCAGCCGGGGGCCATTGGTGCCGCCCATGCGGGTGAGCACGCCCGCCGCGCTGACGGTGAGGTAGTTGGCCACGCTGGAGGCGATCATCACAATGGAGGTGATGACGCCGCGATTTTTAGGGAACATCTCATTGGCCACCGCGGTGACCAGCTGAAGCACGCCGCCGGCGGCGAAGAAGCCCAGCAGGAAGCCGCCGGCCAGACACATCACCGGCTGCTGTACCACATAGACCGCCGCCAGGGTCACCAGAGCCACGCAGGGGTAGGTCACCAGGATCTTGGCAGGCTCCACGTTCCGCTTCAGGAGGGCGGCGCTGACAAAGAGGGCCAGCACAATACCCACGGAGTAGAAGGACTGGATCTTGCTGGGGTCGGCCAGGCCGTACAGAGTACCCAGCTCCTGGTTGCAGTTCATCCACAGCATGAAGGTGGTGGAGGTGGTGAAGCCCAGGCACACCAGCACGATGGCGGCGGGAGTAAACTGCATCTTCTCCTTCTTCTTGTCCCCCTTCACGGCACGCTCAAAGGGCGGGAAGGGCAGGAAGGCCAGGAAAATGCCGTCCACCACGATGATAACCGCGGTAGCCAGGAAGATGGTATTGAAGGGCAGGTTCTCCACGGCCACAAAGCTGATGGCAAAGGGCAGCAGGAACTGAGCGATGGAGATGGACAGCTTGGTGAAGATGTTGGCGATGGTGCCCTTCTCCTTAAAAATCTCCATGCAGGAGGGGGTGATGCTGGTATCCAGGAAGGAGTTGGCCATACCGCTGATCACCGCCAGCACATAGCCTAAGTAGATGTTGGTGGAAAAGGTCACCGCCAGCAGGAAGATGGCATACAGGGCACAGCCGATGAGCGCGGAGAGGCGGCGGCCCAGCCGGTCGCTGAGAGGACCTGCCACCGGGAAGGCGATGAGGCGGCCCAGTCCGATGGCGGCGATCACCGCCACCACGCCGGAGACGTCGTAGCTTCCGTCGGCCAGGGTAGCGGCGCCCCACATGGCGGCGAAGTTCTGCTTGTACTGCCCCATAATGGAGGCCGCAATGCCCAGGACAAAGTAGGTGATGTACAGGGCCAGGGCCGTGGGGTAGTACTTTCTGGAGTCCACAGTCTGGTTCATTTCCAAAATCCTTTCGTTGTTATTTTAGGAGTAAAGCAGGGTCCGGATCTCCTCCACCGGCATCTCCAGGCCGCTGTACAGCCGGAAGGCCTCCGCCCCCTGGCACAGCAGCATGCCCAGGCCGTCGCAGGTCTTGCAGCCCGCGGCCTGAGCTTCCCGGAGCATCTTGGTGGCGGGAGGCGCGTAGACCACGTCGGTGACCACCAGGTCAGGGCGGTACCAGCTCAGATCGGTGATGTTGCTCTGGTCCTCATAGGGAGCCATCCCCACCCGGGTGGCGTTGGAGAGTATGTCGCAGCGGGCGATGGCGTCTTTCAGGGCATCCCGGTCGTTGAGGTCCTGCAGGGAAATCTTACAGTCCGGAGCGGTGTGGGCGATGGTGTCCATGCGCTGCTGGATCTGCGCCCAGAAGCTGTCCCGCAGGTTGAAGACGGCGATCTCCGCCGCCCCCTCCAGGGCCGCCTGGACCGTGATGGCCGAGGCCGCGCCGCCGCCGCCCAGCAGGACAATCTTCTTGCCCTTGACCTCCACGCCATTGCGGCGCAGGTTCTGTGTGTAGCCGCATCCGTCGGTGTTGTGGCCTACCAGCACGCCGTCCTCATTGACAATGGTGTTGACGGCGTGGATGGCCTGGGCCGCAGGGGTCAGCTTGTCCAGGTAGGGAATGACAGCGCTTTTGCAGGGCATGGTCACATTGGCCCCCCGCATATGAAGGGTCCGGATGGCCTGTACTGCCTCCCCCGTCTTTTCCAGGGGGATGTTGAAGGCCAGGTAGGCCCAATCCAGGCCGAAGGTCTGAAAACAGTGGTTGTACATGGCCGGAGATTTGGAATGCTCTACCGGCGAGCCGATCAGCCCCAGCAGAGTGGTGGTGCCTGAAATATGCAAGCTCAGTTCCTCCTTTAAACTGCCCCGGCTTGGGAGCGCTCCTTCTGCCGGCCGGGCAGCTTTTGTTCGTCCCATACTCTACATCATCGATAAAAATTTAACAAATGAACTCTTTCGTATGAAATGATAGATTTTTTCTATGGTTTGTGTTATGCTTTGCATAAGATGATGGGGGGCGTTACGATGAACTTGTTACATCTTCGTTATTTTGCCGAACTGGCCCATACCCTGCATTACACCCGGGCCGCCGAGCGTCTTTGCATCACCCAGCCCAGCTTGAGTCATGCCATCACGCAGCTGGAGTCGGAGCTGGGGGTGCCCCTGTTTGAAAAGAACGGACGCAGCACTGCTCTCACCCGCTTTGGGGAGCAGTTTCTGGAGTGTGTGGAGCAGTCCCTGTCCACCCTGGACCAGGGGGTGGAGTCTCTGCAGCGGGTGGCCCGGGGCGAGGGGCTGATCCGCCTGGGGCTGCTGCGCACTCTGGGCATCGAGCTGGTCCCTTCTCTGGCCTCCCGCTTTCTGGCCGCCCACCCCGGCCAGGATATCCGCTTCACCTTCCACACCGACGTCACCCAGCATCTGCTGGAGGGATTGGCTGCAAAGCGGTTTGATTTGCTGTTTTGCTCCCGTCCCCCGGCAGAATTTGGCTTTGCCTCCATTCCGGTGGACCGGCAGGACCTGGTTTTGATCGTCCCACGGAATCATCCTCTGGCCCAGTTCCACACGGTGGACCTGTCCCAGACCCTCCCCTACCCCCAGGTATACTTCGCCAAAGGCTCCGGCCTGCGGGGGGTGGTGGACGGCCTGTTTGCCCAGATCAACGGCACCCCTCAGATCGCCTATGAGACGGAGGAGGATCAGGTCATCGCCGGTCTGGTGGCCCAGGGCTTCGGCATCGCCGTGGTGCCCTACATGGAGCTCTTATTACGGCTGAACGTCAAGATCCTGCAAATCAGTTTTCCTGTGTGGGAGCGAAACTTTTACCTGGTCAGTGATGACCGCTCCTACCAGGCTCCTGCCGTGCGCCGGTTTCGTCAATTTATCCTGGACGGTACCTGTCTGTAACTTTTCACACCAGTTTCACGTTCCAAATAATTCATAGATTTTATCTATGGTATGATGCGCAAAAATCCATCCCAGGCGGACTGCCTCCCGGCTGTCCCCTCGCTCTGATCCCACCCCTGCCCCACTCTCTACGACAGAAAGGATCGATTTCTATGGCCGCACTGTACACTGTGATCGTCGCCGACGACGAGGATGAACTTCGGGAAGCTGTCTGTACCATGATTCCCTGGGAGGACTATGGCTTTTGTCTGGTGGGAAAGGCCAGCAACGGTCTGGACGCCCTCCAATTGGTGGAGAAGCTGGAGCCCGATCTGCTGCTTACCGACATCCGTATGCCCTTTATCTCCGGCATTGAGCTGGCCCGTCAGGTGCGCGAAGTGCGCCCTGCCACCAACATCGCCTTTTTAAGCGGCTACGATGATTTTGAGTATGCCAAGCAGGCCATCCAGTACAATATTCTCAGCTATATGCTCAAGCCTCTGACTCTGGAGGGGCTGGGAGCTGAGCTGCGCAACATCCGCCAAAAAATTGACGCCCAGTTCGCCCTGTTTCGCCAGGCCAGCCCCCGGATGGACGAACAGGACCTGCGCGCCACTATGCTCATGCCCCTGGTACTGGATAACTACCCAGACCCGGACGGTGAGGCCCACGCGGAGGCGTTTGCCCGGCAGTGCGGTTTGCTCCGGGACCCGGACGACCACCCCTACTATACGGTGATGGTGTCCACGCTCCTGGCCGAGGATGGCTCCAACTGCACCGACTCCGCCTTTGCCGCGTCGGTGAACACCCTGGCCGCCAAGTATCTCCGGGGGGTGGGCTTTTTTGCCTCGGGCAAGGTGATTTCGGTGCTGCTGGGCAATCCCTCCGACTTTGAGGAATATCTGCATATTCTGGCCGATGAGATCCCCCAGATGGCCTCCCGGGTGCTGAACAAGCGCTGCCGTATCGGGGTCAGCCGGGCGGTACACACCCTTACCGCCCTCCATGAGGCATACCGCCAGGCTATGGAGGCGCTGCGCCAGGGCGATCCCGCAGAGGGGGGCGTCCAGTTTATCCGCGACCTGGCCCCCGCCGTCAAAGGGGGCAATCTGCTGTGCAAGCGGGCTCTGGACACTCTGGATCAGCACTATATGGACGCCGACCTCTCCCTGGTCTCCCTGAGCGGCATGCTGGATGTAAGCCCCAACCACCTCAGCGCCTGCATCAAAAAGTATGCCGGAGAAACCTTTATTAACATCCTGATCCGCAAGCGCATGGAGGCCGCCCGGGACCTGCTGTCCTCCTCTCCCATGAAAATCCAGGAGGTGGCCCAGCGGTGCGGCTATACCGACCAGCACTACTTCAGCTATTGCTTTAAAAAATACTGCGGCGAGTCTCCCAACGCCATGCGCCGCAGGCTGGACCTGGAAAAGGCGGGTGAGCGGGCTTGAAGCGCGGCGTCTCCCGCAGCGGCGTGCGGATCACCACCATTCTGGTGGCCATGGTGGTGGGTGTGGTGGCTATCATTTTGTGCTGCTGCATCCTTCTGTTTCTGAACCGCTACCGCAGCGCCATGGTACAAAGCGCCCGCACCACCAGCGCCCAGGCGGTCTCCCAGGTGTCCAATACGGTGGGCAATTACCTCTCGGACATGAACCAGGCCATGGCTCTGGTGGAGCAGTCCATGCTGGAAAATGAGGGCAGCCGGGATGAACTGCTCGCCGCCTTCCTTCAGTTCCGTCCCGATGTGGTAGCGGTCACCAGCTACTCCGCCCAGGGGGCCCTGCTGGACTGCTGGTCTCCCGGGCGTCAGCCCAAGGAACACATCTATCAAAATCTCTCCTTTAACTTAGAGAAGGCACTACACTCCTCGGCCCCGTACATGACCGCCCCCCATGTGGAGACCCTGTTTGAGAGCTACTACCCCTGGGTGGTCACCATGACCGCCCCCCTCTCCCAGCCCGGCGAGGCCGCTTGGGTCTCCCTGGACCTGAGCTTCTCCAGCATTTCCAACTACATCAATAATGTGAGTATCGGCCAGCGGGGCTACTGCTTTCTGATGGACCGGGACGGAAATATCGTCTACCACCCCCAGCAGCAGCTTCTCTACGCAGGGCTGAAATCAGAAAACACCAATGCGCTGGCTGCTCTGGACGACGGCACCTACGTGGATGACACGGTCATCTACTGCCTGACCAGTGTGGAGGGCAGCGACTGGCGAATCATCGGCGTCAGCTACGTGGACGAGCTGGTCAACCGGAATGTACAGGACATGATCCGCCTGTCCGGTCTGCTGGCGGTGGTGGTGCTGGCCGCCGCGCTGCTCACCAGCTTCCTGCTCTCCCAGCTGCTGGGCCGTCCCCTGCGGGGATTGGCCTCCGCCATGGAAAGCTTTGAGACCGACGCCGACCACTTCACTTACCGCCCTGTGGGCGGTACCCGGGAGGTACGGGAGCTGTCCGACTCCTTCGGCCACATGGTGGTGCGCATCCAGCAGCTGATGTCTACCGTGCGGGAGGAGGAGGTCAATCTGCGGAAAACGGAGTTGAAGGCCCTCCAGGCCCAGATTAACCCCCACTTCCTATACAACACCCTGGACTCCATCGCCTGGATGTGCGAGCAGGGCCGCAACACCGACGCGGTGAAGATGGTCCACGCCCTGGCCCGGCTGTTCCGCATCAGCATCAGCAAGGGCAGCGAACTCATCCCCATCGCCAAGGAGATCGAGCACGCAGAGAGCTATCTTCAGATCCAGAAGTACCGCTATAAAAATCAGTTCACCTATGAATTCGAGGTCGACCCGGCATGTCTGGACTACTACTGCAACAAGATCACCCTCCAGCCCATCATTGAAAACGCTATCAACCACGGCTTGGACCTGTTGGTGGACGAGGGGCGCATCACCGTGCGGGTCTATCCAGACGGGGAGGACATCGTCTTTACCGTACAGGACAACGGCGTGGGCATGAGCGAGGAGCAGGTGGCCTCCATCCTCCAGCACGGCCCCAAGGACCGCACCGGCATCGGCATCAAAAATGTGAACGACCGGCTTCAGATCTACTTCGGCAAACAGTACGGGCTGCACATCACCAGCGAGCTGGATGTGGGCACCTGTGTGGAGATCCGTATGCCCAAGATTCAGGAGGGAAGCTATGAAACGAAATAGATGCCTTGCCCTGAGCCTGATTCTGGCGCTCTCCCTCTTGGGCGGCTGCTCCTCCCCCACCCCCACCCCCCCCCCCCCCCCCGGGGCCCCCGGGGGGAAGTCCCCCCAGACCGAGGTCTGGCTGTCCGGCTTCGCAGGCGCGGCGGCGGCGGCCACGGAATATAATCTGTCTCTGAGCATCATCGGTCCCGACACAGAGGAGGACTATGAGGCCCAGAACCAGATGGTGGCCGACGCGGTGAAGGCGGGAGCCGAGGCCCTGGTCTTTTCCGCCATTGACTATGAAAACAACGCCGCCGCCATCGACGCCGCCGCTCAGGCCGGGCTAAAAATCGTGGCCATTGACAGCAATGTAGACTCCAGCGCGGTGAGCACCTACATCGGCACGGACAACTACGCCGCCGGTCAAATGGCAGCCCAGGCCGCTCTGGACCGGGTCAGCGGGGCGCTGAAAGTAGGGATCATCAACTACGATATCAGCAGCGCCAACGGCCAGGAACGGGAACGGGGTGCTGTGGACATCTTTACCCAGAGCGGGCGGGCAGAGATCGTCTCGGTCATCAACACCCTGGCTGAGGCCGGACACGCCCAGACCGACACCGCCGCGCTGCTGAATCGATATCCGCAGATCAACGTGCTGCTGGCCTTCAACGAGCCCACCAGTGTGGGGGCGGCCCATGCGGTGGAAGCGCTGGGACTCTCCTCGGAGGTTTTTCTGGTGGGCTTTGACTCCAACGTGGCCACGGTGGACGGCTTGCAGGAGGGCAGTGTAGACGCGCTGGTGGTCCAAAACCCTTATGCTATGGGCTATCTGGGTGTGGAAAGTGCCTACAACCTGCTTTCCGGACATGCCTCCGACATGGAGCCTATTGTGGACACTTCTACCCAAATCGTGGACCGCAGGAACCTGTTTAGTATGGATAGCCAAAAAGCCCTGTTTGCCTTCGAGCAGCGCAAGGACCCATAAAAGTGCACAATTCCTTTTCTTAAATTTTTTACAGGTTGTCACATCAGCATAAGTTTTTACCCTCCTTTCGGTGAAATTTATACTTGTTTTTTCATCCATCTTTCCGTAAAATTAAACGTGTGAGATGGAGTTCAAGCGAGGAACTCTGTACAAATTACACAGAAAAGGAGAATGATTATGAAGAAAGCTCTTGCGCTGACCCTGGCCGCTACCATGCTCCTGGGCCTGGCCGCCTGCGGCAGCAGCGGCGGCGGCTCCGGTTCCGGCTCTGGTTCCGGTTCCGGCGGCGGTGATACCGCCACTGTGGCCAACAAGGATAAGCCCCTTGTTTGGTTCAACCGCCAGCCCTCCAACAGCTCCACCGGAGAGCTGGACATGAATGCCCTCCAGTTCAACGACAAGACCTACTACGTGGGCTTCGACGCCAACCAGGGCGCCGAGCTCCAGGGTACCATGATCAAGGATTACATCGAGAATGCCATCAAGGAGGGCGATCAGAGGGACCGCAA
>CALWYB010000024.1 GCA_944385665.1 uncultured Oscillospiraceae bacterium | reverse complement strand
GCTCCTGGCCGTCCACCTGGGCGGGGACGTGGATGGAGCAGGCGTTGATCTCCTCGCTCTCGTCCAGCTCGGGGAGCAGGCCCCGCTTCTTGAGCACCTTGGTGCCGATGGTGGCCGCGTCCATCAGGGTACGGGGGCGCTTGGCCGCCTTCTCCTCCCCGTAGACCTCCACCCGGGCATCCAGATACCGCTGGTAGGCCGCGGCGATCTGGGGGTCGTCAATGGCGATCTCGTCCAGATGGGTGGAGAAGGTGGTGTGGCGGCAGTGGTCGGACCAGTAGGTGTCCACCACCCGGATCTCGGTGATGGTGGGGTCCCGCTTCTCCTGGTCCCGGAAGTAGGTCTGCAAAAACTTCAGGTCATCCAGGTCCATGGCCAGACCCAGACGGGAGAGCAGCTCCTCCAGGGCCTTCTCGTCCATGGCGATGAAGCCCTCCACCGTGTCCACGTGGTCGGGGGCGGGGTGGGTGCGCTCCAGGGTGTCCGGCTTGTCCATGGAGGCTTCCCGGCTCTCCACGGGGTTAATGAGGTACTTGCGGATCTTGTCCAGATCCCCCTCGCTGATGGTGCCCATCAGCAGGTACACCTTGGCGGTGGCGATGATGGGGCGGTCCACGCCGGACTGAAGCTGGATGCACTGCTCACAGGAGTCGGCCCGCTGGTCAAACTGTCCAGGCAGAGCCTCCACCGCCAGCACCCGGTGCTCCCCCTGGGGAGCGGGGAACTGCTCATCGTAGATCACGTCCACCTGGGGCTCAGAGAACACCACGCTCTTGGCGGCCTCGTACACCTTGGGGTCGATGCGGTCGGCGTCGTAGCGGTTCAGGATGCGAACCGACTCCAGCCCCTGCACTCCCAGCTGCTCCCGCAGCTGACGGCACAGGCCCTGGGCCTCCACGTCAAAACCCGGTCTCTTCTCGGAATAACAGCGATAAACACTCATGTCCATTCCTCCACACGAAATCCAATTTCTTTTTATTTTACCGTCCACTGGGACAGATTGGCAAATACATTTCCCTGCACGGGACTGAGATTCTCTACCCGGTCATACTGGGTGAGCACCGTCCCCTCCCGGAAACAGATGGGGGCGATGGGGACATTTTGATTTAAGTAGTTCAGCAGCCTTGCCATCCCCGAGGTGCGCTGCTCCCCCTGAGCTGCCCGGACCTGTTCCAGCAGCGTGGTGACCGCCGTGTCATTCCAGCCGCCGTAATTCAACGCTCCCTGGGACGAGATCAGGGCGGTGAGATCAAAGTCGGCAGTGAGGTACACCTCCGCCAGATACAGGTCAAATTGGCCCCGCTCCAGGGCCTTCACATAGTCCTCCCAGGCCAGCCGCTCCACCGTCACCCGCAGGCCGGCGTTCTCCAGGTCCTGGGCAATGCGGTTGGCGGCGGCACTTTTGGCCATATCCTCAATATTCACCAGCAGAGTGAGAGATTTTCCCTCCAGTCCCTTGTCCCGCAGGGCGGACAGGTCAAACTCCAGTGTCTGGGCCAGCGCCTGGTCATAAAATACGCTGTCCGGATGGACCGGAAGGGTGGACGGCGTGGCGTGGCGGGCATAGATGCTGTCGGTCACGGCGCTGCGGTCGATGGCCTTGGCAATGGCCTGACGCACCTCCGGGTCCTGGCACACCCCGTGGGTGGTCTGGAAGCCCAGGTAAATAAGGCCGGTGGTGTTATATTCCCACACCTCATAGCTGCCGGAGTAGCCCAGATCGTTGCTGCCGGTGATGGCCGCGTGGATGGGGGTCACCTCGCCGGAGTGGAATGCCGGGGCCACCTGTTCCTTCTGGGTCATGGTGGCCAGGGGGATCTGCTGCAGGGTCAGATTGCTGGCTCCCTGCCACCAGTCTCCCCGCAGGTTCAGATACAGCTTGCCCCCCTCCTCCACCAGCACATAGGGTCCGGTCCCTAAGGGGCGGTCAGAGCTGTCCAGGGCGATGGGGATGTCCAGCAGGGTGGGCAGCGCCCCATTGGGCGCGGAGAGGGTCACCACCACCTGCTCCCCCGAGCCGGACACCCCGCTGACGTTGGCCAGCCGATTGGCATAGCGGGAGGCGGGGTCCTTGGCGGTCTGGAGGGCCTGGGCCACGATCTCCCCGGTGAGGGGCGTGCCGTCGGAGAAGGTCACGCCCGAGCGCAGCTGGAAGGTCCAGGTCAGCCCGTCCGCACTGACCGTATAACTCTGGCACAGCTGGGGAGAGGCCTCGAAACTGCTGCTCAGGGTAAACAGGCTCTCGTACAGCAGGGGTGCCAGAGTCAGGTTGGCCTGGCTGGTGGACAGGGCCGGGTGAAAGCTGTAGGCGGGATAGGCCGCCAGAGTAAAGGGCTGAGTATTTTTTGATTCCTCCTGGGAGGAGGAGCTGGCGCTGCCGGAGCTCTGGGAACCGGAGGAAGAGCTGCTCCCATCCCCCGTGTTCCCGCACCCTGCCAGCAGCAGGATCAGCGCCAGCAGCAGAATGGGAAATCGTCTCATGTACACCTCTCGGTCATCGAATCTGGATCACAGTGGCCAGGCTGCCCCGGCGCACCCCCAGGCGGCGGTGAGACCAGAACAGATCCCCCCGGCAGGCGGTACACACCGGACATACGGCGATGTGCCGGGGATCTACCCCCGCGTCCATCAGCCAGCGCCGGTTGGCCCCCTTCAGATCCACGTGGTATTTTTCACTTTCGGGAATGGGGTGGATAAACTCCTCCGCCCGCTCCCCCATCCCCTGCCGCAGCCCGTCGGGCACGTCGGCGTGGGTCTCAAAACAGCAGGTGGAGATGCCCGGTCCGATGGCCGCCAGGATGTCCTCTCCCCGGCAGCCGTAGTCCTGCTTCATCCGCTCCACCCCCCGGGCGGCAATGCCCAGGGCAGTGCCCCGCCAGCCCGCATGGACCGCGCAGGCCACCTTCTTCACCGGGTCGCACAGCAGCACCGGGATGCAGTCGGCGGTAAAAATGCAAAGGCTCAGTCCCTTTTCTCCTGTGATCAGGCCGTCGGCCTCCGCCTGGCCCCCCTCACCGGGGAAGGAGACCTGGTCTCCCCACCCCACCTGACGCACCGTATCCGAGTGGACCTGGTGGTTTTTCACCAGCGTATCCGCATCGGCTCCGATGGCGCGGCAAAAGCGGCGGAAGTTTTCACTCACCCGCTCCGGCTCATCCCCCCGTCCGGCGCCCAGGTTCAGGCTGTCCCAGGGCGCGGGGGATACGCCCCCCAGACGGGTGGAGAAACCGTGGGGAAACCCCGCCTGCTCCATCTCATCACAGGAATAAAAAAGGACGCCATGGCGTTCCTTTTGGGTGATTTCCACAGCGTTCCCTCCTTATGTCCATCCGCGGCCCATGCCGCATTCCATTCCAGTAGAGTTTTATTGTATCCCAAAACCGCCTCCCTGGCAACCCGTTACAAAGGAGAAAACTCCCCCTTTCCCCGGGGAATTTGGCCGCGGATGTGCCAAATTCCCGCTAGAGGAGGATGATGGTCACCCCGTTGTTGTGCCGCTCCAGATCCGGGTCCTTCCGCAGCGCGCCGCAGCGGCGGAACGCCTCCAGCGTGGCGGGGTTGAAAATAGAAAACTCCTCCCCCGGGATGTAGCCCCGGATCTCCCCCGCCCCCTTCATGCGCTCCAGGCGGCCTCTGGCCTGAACCCGGATCTTTCCGCCTTTTCCTGTAGAGCCGTAGCCGTGGATGATTTTCAGGGCGGTATCCCCCATGGAGCGGCTGCGGCGCAGCTCCAGAGCCAGCAGGCTCAGGGCGGCCTGGACGGTGGGCATGCCACGCTCCAGGTTCACCTCCCGCAGCTCACTCATACCAATCTCCGTCCATCTCCCGGAATGCCTTGGACAGCCGGTGAATCAAAGACAAGTCGCTCACCCCGTCAAAGACCAGGGAGACGCCGATGGCCGTCAGCAGCAGCTCCGTGGCCCCGAAGGGATTGAGAAGGATCAAAATGCCCAGCACCAGAGTCAGCACAGCCAGCAGCAGATCCATCCACCAGCGATTCCAGCCCTGACGGGCCAGACTCACCGCTCCCTGGATGTCAATGACCCCGTGGAAGATCAAAATGGCGGCAAAGATATACTGGATGAGCAGCACTACCGAGGCCGGGCTGGTGCAAAGCCACAGGCCCAGGGCCACCAGAATCACCCCCGGCAGCAGGAACCACACTGGGAAACCGGTCTCCCGCCGCTTGGACAGCCAGCCGAAGATATAGATGACTCCGGTCAGCATCAGCGCTCCGCCCAGCAGGGCGCACAGCAGCTGAATGGAGCGATCGGGCACAAAGATAAGCAGCAGACCCATCAGAATGGTCACCACAGCGGCCACCATACTGCTGCGCCGCTGTTCCCGCAAGATATTTCTCATGTGTTCTCGTCCTTTCTCCCCAAAGACCAGATGGTCCGGCCGTCCTTGATGGTCTCCAGCACCGGGATATTCCGAAGCTCCATGGGATCGGCGGTCAAGGGGTCCTGTCCCAGGATCACGAAATCCGCTGCCTTTCCCGCCGCCAGAGATCCCTTCCGGTCCTCCTCAAAATACTGGTAAGC
Organism: uncultured Oscillospiraceae bacterium; assembly: GCA_944385665.1. GTDB lineage: Bacteria > Bacillota > Clostridia > Oscillospirales > Oscillospiraceae > Lawsonibacter. The sequence continues at coordinate 31,863 of CALWYB010000024.1, read as the reverse complement.
GGCATAGACTGTCACCGCCTTCAGTGCCTCCAGAGTAGAGATTTTCTCTCCCTCCCCCAGCACCCGGCCTGTCTTGGTTCGGCGGTTCACGGCACACCACACCGTCTCCAGCATATTTGGCGGGATGACGGGAGAATCCTGGTGGAAGGTGAAGGAGATGCCCAGAGTGCAGGCTGTTCCGGCAGGGCTGATATGGCAGGCCCGCTCCAGGCCGAAGTTTTTCACGTGGACCTCTCCCCAGTGATACACATGAGCCACAAAGAAGGAGGGGATCATTCCCAGTGCCTTCAGCCGGGGCAGCTGGTCCCGCCCCACCAGCTGGGCGTGGATCATCACCGGACGGCGCAGCCGCCGCCCCGTCTCCCGCTCCAGCCGCTCCATCACACTCAGATACTGTTCCGCGGCTCGGTCGCCGTTGCAGTGGGCCAGAATCTGCACATCCCGCTCCAGGGCGCTTTTCAGCCGCTCATACACCTGCTGGTCGGTGAGGACAGGGTAGCCCCGGTAGTCCCTCTCCCCCACATAGGGCTCTCGCATCCAGGCGGTGCGGCCCTGGGGGGAACCATCCAGGAAGATCTTGTCCCCGCCGATTTTCACATGGTCCTTATAGTGCCCCACCCGGTCGCCAAACTGGGCCATGATTTTTTTGCAGTCCCGGGGATCGGCATAGGCCACCACGTCCACCTTCAACAGCTTTCGTTCCAGCATAGCCTGATAGAGGGGGAGCATTGCGTCCATGAACATGCCCTCCTGCACCGTAGCGATGCCGTAGGAGGCATACCGGTCCTGGGCCCGGGCCAGGGCGTCCATCAGGTCATCCAGAGCAGGCATGGGCACCTTTTGGAGCAGCCCAAGAAACGCATTCTCCTCCATATACCCGGTGAGACGGCCCTGGTCGTCCTTCTCCATCACCCCGCCCGTAGGGCAGGGAGTATTCTCATCCACTCCCAGCAGCTCCAGCGCCCGGGAGTTGAACACCCCCACGTGGCCCGAGGCGTGCTGGATGACCACCGGATGGTCCGGACAGGTCTGGTCCAGCATCCAGCGGTCGGGCGGACAGCCCTGAGCCAGCTCATTCTGGTCATAGCCGGTGCCCCGCACCCATTCGCCAGGCGCGATGTGTTCCTCCCGGATAAATTCCGCCAGCCGCGCGCAGAGCTCCTCCTGGTCGGCGCACTCCCCCAGCTGGACCTGGAGCAGGGCGTTGGCACAGGCCATAAAGTGACTGTGGGGGTCCAGAAAGGCCGGCATCAGGGTCCGGCCCTCCAGGTCTACCCTGCGGGCCTTGGGTCCCGCCAACGCCAGGGCGGTCTCCCGGTCCCCCACATAGCGGATAACCCCATCCTCCTCCACCAGAGCCTGGACATACAGGGGCTCCTCCATCGTCAGGATCGGGCCGCCGAAATAGACCGTTTGCTCCATGTTTTCACCTCGTCTTCTCATTCTTTGGGTGATTGTATCACCCTTTTTCTTCCCCTTCAAGGGCAGAAATGTGAATACTTCCCCGTTAGTGTTCTCCGTCCCGCCGCCGGTATGCAAAAAGCGCCCGGCTGGCGCCGGGCGCTTAAAGGGGCCGTTTACAGGACCTCCGTGTTTTTGACCTCCGCGATATTGTGCTTTTTCGCGTAGCCGGTGAGCATCAGGGTCAGGGCGCCGTCGCCGGTGACGTTGCAGGCGGTGCCGAAGCTGTCCTGGAGGGCGAAAATGGTCATCATCAGGCCGGTGCCGGTGTTGTCAAAGCCCAACACACTGATAATGAGGCCCAGAGAGGCCATCACGGTGCCGCCGGGCACACCGGGGGCGCCCACGGCGAAAATGCCCAGCAGGAAGCAGAAGAGGACCATGGTGCCCAGGGAGGGCAGGGTGCCGTAGAGCACCTTACTGACGGTCATGACAAAGAACACCTCGGTGAGCACCGAGCCGCACAGGTGGATGTTGGCAAACAGGGGAATGCCGAAGTCCACCAGGTCCTGACGCAGGACCTTGGACTTTTTCGCACCCCGCAGCGCCACGGCCAGGGTGGCGGCGGAGGACATGGTGCCTACGGCGGTGAGGTAGGCGGGACCGTAGTGCCGCAGAACCTCCCAGGGGTTGGCCCCGGAGTAGGCGCCCGCCAGGCCGTACAAAACGGCCAGCCAGATGTAGTGGCCCAGCATCACAATCAGAATCACAATCAGGAATACAGGCAGCTGCTTGGTGATGGTGCCCTCGTAGGCCAGGCCGGAGAAGGTGCCGGCAATGAAGAAGGGCAGGATGGGGATGACTACCCGGGTGACGATGTCCAGCACGATACGTTGGAACTCCTCCAGCACGCTAGTGATGACGGTGGCCTTGGACCAGGTAGCCGCCAGGCCTACCAGCACGGAGAACACCAGAGCGGACATGACGCTCATAATAGGATCAATAGCCAAGGTAAAGAGGAGTTCCGGGGTATCCCGCAGTCCCTCCGCCGCAGACTGGATGGAGAGGTTGGGGATGATGGCAAAGCCCGCACCCATGGACATGAGGGCCGCGCACACCGAGGAGGTGTAGGCCAGCAGCAGAGCCAGACCCAGCATCCGGGAGGCATTGCTCTTCAGACGGGTAATGGAAGGGGCAATGAATCCAATGATGATCAGGGGCACACAGAAGTTGATCAAAGAGCCCAACAGCTCCTTGATAGTGAGGATCACCTGCATCACGGCTGCGTTGGCCACCAGGCCCACCGCGATGCCCACAATAACGCCGACCAACAGTCGGAAGGGCAGACTGCTTACCAATTTTTTCATACCAACACTCCTATTCCCCAGTGGTTTTCAGGCCGAGGCCCAGGGGTACATGGCAGCTTCGGGACACACACACTTTTTCCTCCGCTGCATTGACCCTATCATACCATATTTTTTCCAGCCCCTCAAGTACGGAATGTTTTCCCTGAACGGCACATTTACCCCATTTCCCCCTTTTTTCTCCTTTTTATCGGCTGCAAAACCTCCACCCCAGATATATCACAAAAGAATGCAGTTTATGCCTGCCCGGCACTCCTCATCCTGACTGTCACAGCTCCAGACTGCTCTTTGCCAACGCCGTCCCTCTGCCTTATGGCATCCCATGCCTGCCGCAGAAAGAGGCTTGCCTGAGCTTGGGTGAAATTTTTTTGAAAATCCCTTGACATTCTTCATATCCTGTGATAGTATAATTTTCGCGCTGAACAAGGCGCAGTTCCAGACCACGCGCGAGTGGTGGAATTGGTAGACTCGCTGGCTTCAGGTGCCAGTGCTCGCAAGGGCGTGCGGGTTCGACTCCCGCCTCGCGCACCACAAAACGGACATCCAGATGGATGTCCGTTTTGTTTTTTATCCGTTTGAAAAAGGCACGCTTTGCAGCGTGCCTTTTTTGTTTCCGTCCCTACTCTTTTGCCGGAACAGTCCCCATAACCGGCCGGTATGTTCGGTATACGTACAGAGACAGAGCCACGGTCAGAATATCTGCGGTGGCCTGAGACCATACAATGCCAAACATGCCGAAGATGGCATCTAAGAGAAACAGCATGGGGATGTTGAACACCAACCACCGGGTTACCCCCAAAAACAGGGAAATCTGCCCTTTTCCGAAGGCCTGGAACAGGTAGACGGTAAAAAAGCTGAGAAACATCAGGGGCGTGGCCAGCACGCGGATGCGCAGGAACTGAGAGGCCAGCTCTACCGTCTGCGTATCGGCAATAAACAGGTGAGAGAACTGGACCGCAAACACTTCATACAGAAGAATGCTGATGGCCGCAATGGTCAGGCCCAGACGCCGGGCCAGGCGAATGGTATCCTCCATGCGCTGTTTGTTGCCGGCGGAATAGTTATAGGCCACCAACGGCATCATACCCTGACAGATTCCGATGCCCACATTTAAGGGGAAGCGCTCCACCTTCAGGACAATGCCCACCGCCGCCAGGGCCAGATCGTCGTAGGAGACCATCAGCTTATCGATGATCACATAGTCCAGGTCAAACAGGAAGGTGGCAATGGCAGAGGGAACCCCTACCCCAAACACCGCCGCGATGCTGCTCCGGCGGGGCAGACCGCCCTTCGGGGAAAAGGTAACCACAGCGCCCTTTCCCATCCGCAGCAGCACCACCACAAAAAAGAGAAAGGCCGTGCAGTTGGACAGACAGGTTGCCAATCCGGCTCCCAGCACCTCCTGCCCGTCCGGCAGAAGCACAAACATAAACAAGGGGTCCAAGGCAATATTCAGAAGTCCGCCCAGGATGATGCCCGCGCTGGCCTCCCTGGAGCGTCCGATGCTGCGGATCAGATTGGCCAGCACATTGGAGAGGACAGTGGGGATGCCCCCGGTGACGATGACGCACAGGGCATACTGCCGGGCATAGGCATAGGTGTTTTCTCCCGCACCCAGCAGGCTCAGCACCGGCTCCATAAACACCGCGATGCCCACCGCAAACAGCGCCGCAATGGCCAGCCCCAGGTACAGGGAGAAGGCACTGACCCGCCTGGCCTCCTCCTCCCGGCCCTGTCCCAACAGCCGGGAAATCAGGGAGCCGCCGCCGATTCCCGCCAGTCCCGCCAGGCAGAGGGTAATGTTAAACACCGGCAGAATCAGAGAGGTCCCAGCCACCATATAGGGATTATTGGTCTTTCCCACAAAAAATGTGTCCGCCATATTGTAGATCAACACAATCAGCTGGCTGGATATGGCCGGGACAATCATGTTCCGCAGGGCGGTTGGGACGGGAAGGCTCTGGAAAACATCCTCCTTAGACGCACGACTTTTCGCTTGCATGGTTATGACACCTGGGCTTTCTGCGCAGCGCGCCGTGTCTCCTTCCTCCGGTCAGAGACCCGCGCCGTTTGATGTAGTATTTAATTATATCACATCGTCCACCGTTTCTCCAGTCCGCCTGGGTTTCGAAAAATGAAACAGGGGTGCTTCGCAACACGATTAGATGCCTGGGAATATTTCTCTAGCCGCCATTGCCCTCGGTTTTATGATTGAAGAAACAGGTAAGACAAGATATAATATAATCAGAATGGTAAAACATGTATCGCCCTGCCAGCCGGCGCACCGTTTCCCCTCTTTTCCCGGCTCTGTTCTGCACAATTTCCCGGTTGTTCCTGTTCTGGATTTCATAACTCCGCCCCTTTGCCATGATCCGGCCATTGCAATCGGCATTCCTCACTTCAGCAGTTCCAGGATATGCTATAATAGGGAAGAGCGCACATCTATTTCTGACAGGCGGCAGCGTACTTTTTCTCTGCCTCGGCCCTCGTTCCAAGGCGGATGCGCACCTTAATCGCCGATCTTGTATGACAAGTTTGTCAAAAACCGCATCTCATTCTTGTCTTATATTACTAAATCTTCGAAAGTAAATTGATTTTGTATTGACACATCTTATATTTAATCCTATAATGAACTCAACTTGTTAGACAAGTTGGGAGAAAGGAACCTGTTATGTCTCCCTATCATATCGAGAAAGTCAATGTTACCAATCAGGTCGTCTCCTTCATCCAATCCAATATTGAGGATGGGACCTGGCCCGTGGGCAGCAAAATTCCCTCGGAAAATCAGCTGACGGAGGCTTTGGGCGTCAGCCGTCCCAGCATCCGGGCCGCCATCCGTCACTTTGTGGGTTTGGGTGTGCTGGACAGCATTCACGGAAAGGGGACCTTCGTCATCAGCGATCAGGTTGCCCCCGGCACCCAGGGCATCAGCCGCTTCACCTCCGCCGACTTCCAGGACATCAAAAAAGTGCTGGAATTCCGCTGGCTCATCGAGCCGGAGGCCTGTTATATGGCAACACAGGCCGCAGACCCGGAGATGATCCATCACCTCCATCACCTGCTGGACCGCATGATGGATGAGGTCGGAAACCAGGAGGCCTTTGTCCAGGCTGATATTGATTTTCATCTGGAGCTGTGCCGGGCCTCCGGCAATCCGCTGATCCTGAAATGCATGGAAATGGTGTATACCGAAAACCGAAATGATTTTACACTCATCAACGATCAATTTGGTTATAAGGACGGCATCTACTACCACACCTTAATTTATAAAGCGGTGGAGGAGGCCAACGCAGAGCTGGCCCGGGATTACATGCAGGAGCACCTCCGGCAGGCGCTGGACCGGATGGAGATTGAGCCATAAGCTCAATTTCTTTACCAAACTTATCACACAACTTACAAGTTATAATAAAGGAGCGTTGCATATGGGAGTCACGATCCAGAACATTCGGGTCATCTGTACCGCACCCGAGGGGATCAACCTGGTGGTCATCAAAGTGGAGACCAACCAGCCCGGACTGTACGGTCTGGGCTGCGGTACCTTTGCCTACCGCCATCTGCTGGTCAAACAGCTGGTGGAGGAGTACCTCAAGCCGCTGCTGGTGGGCAGAAACGCAGAAAACATTGAGGAACTTTGGCAGCTGATGCATCAAAACGCTTACTGGCGCAACGGCCCTGCGGAAAACAACGCCATCTCCGGTGTGGACATGGCCTTGTGGGACATCAAGGGAAAGTTGGCCGGCATGCCCTGTTACCAGCTTTTCGGCGGAAAATGCCGGGAGGGCATCCCTGTCTATCGCCACGTAGACGGAAAAGATCTCAGCGAAATCTGTGAAAACATTCAGCGGTATCAGGAAATGGGGATCACCCATCTGCGTTGTCAATGCGGCGGCTACGGCGGTGGCCGCTACGGAAAAGCCCCCAGCACGGCTCCTGAGGGAGCTCCCGACGGCATCTACCTGGATTCCCGGCAGTACATCCGGGACACGGTCAAGCTCTTCCAGGGCATCCGGGACCGGGTAGGCTATGACATTGCTCTGGTCCATGACGTCCACGAGCGGATCGCCCCCATGGAGGCGGTCCGGCTGGCCAAGGAGCTGGAACCCTACGACCTGTTCTTCCTGGAGGACCCCATCCCCCTGGAGCAGACCGACTGGCTGCGGATCCTGCGGCAGCAGACCAGCATCCCCATCGCCCAGGGCGAGCTGTTTAATAACCCGGTGGAGTGGAAGCACCTGATTTCCGAGCACCTCATCGATTTTATCCGGGTGCACCTCAGCCAGGTGGGCGGCATCACCCCGGCCCGTAAGCTTCAGATCTTTGCCGAGCAGTTCGGCGTGCGTACCGCCTGGCACGGCCCCGGAGACATGTCTCCCATCGCCCACGCCGCCAACATCCACATCGACCTGGCCGCTCCCAACTTCGGCGTGCAGGAGTGGTCCGGCATCGAGCCCCCCAACTTCGTCATCCAGGACCTGAAGGGTCCCCACGGCGCTCTGCTGGAGGTGTTCCCCGGCCTGCCGGAGTACCGCGACGGCTACGTATACGCCAACGACAAGCCCGGCCTGGGCGTGGATCTGGATGAGGCCGAGGCGGCCAAATACCCCTGCGAGAACACTGTGACCCAGTGGACCCAGACCCGGCTGCGGGACGGCAGCCTTCAGACTCCCTGAACTTTCCAAACCATGGACCAATCAGCAAAATTTTTATAGAAAGTAGGATGGAAAAATGAAAAAGCGGATCTTCAGTCTTTCAGTAGCGATTGCCCTGACCCTGGGCTGCCTGGCCGGCTGCGGCGGCGACGGCGGTAAAATTGAGCTGCGTATGGCTCAGGCCTCCGCCGCGGACGGCGCTATCGGCCAGTCCATGGAAAAGTTTGCCGAGCTGGTCAAGGAGAAGTCCAACGGCAACATTGAGATCACCGTCTTCCACAACGGCCAGCTGGGCACCGAGCGTGACAACGTGGAGGCCTGCCAGCTGGGCAACCTGGACATGGCCGTGGTCAACAACTCCGTCATGGCCAACTTTATCCCCTGGTTCTCCGCCTTCGACCTGCCCTACGTGATTGAGGGCACCGAACACGCCGACAACGTGTTCCTGGGTGAGATCGGAGACGAGATGCTCGCTGCCATGGACGACATCGGCATCCACGGGCTGAGCATCTGGGAGTCCGGCTTCCGTAACCTGACCAACTCCGTGCGCCCCGTCAACTCTCTGGCGGACGTCAGCGGCCTGCGGATCCGCGTGATGGAGAACCCCGTGCACCAGGCTCTGTGGATGGCTCTGGGCGCTGACGCCGTGCCCATGAACTGGAGCGACGCGTACACCGGCATGCAGCAGGGCGCCATCGACGGCGAGGAGAACCCCACCACAGTAATCGACAAGAACAACGTGGCCGAGGTCAATGATGAGCTGGCCATCACCGAGCACGTGTACTCCACCGTGGCTGTTATCATGAGCCCCAGCGTGTGGAACTCTCTGGGCGAGGAGAACCAGCAGATCATTAACGAGGCTATGGCCGAGGTGGAGGTCTCCGAGCGTGAGCTGAGCCGTCAGATGGAGCAGGAGGCCCTGGAGACCCTGCAGTCTGAGGGTATGAATGTCACCTACCCCGACAAGTCCGAGTTCATCACCGCTACTCAGTCTGTCCGTGATGAGTACGGCAAGGACTACGCCGACATCCTCAGCCGCATCGAAGCTGCGAAGTAATTCTTTCCGCGCGGGGCGGATACCCGCCCCGCGCTGCCAAAGCGATCAATCGATACTGCTTTTTTGATGGGAGGAATGAAAATGCGCATGATTTTAAAAGCAGTGGATAAAATTCAAGGCTTGATCAATAACCTGATTGCCGCCGTAATGATGATCATTATGGTGATCATTCTGGTACAGACGGTGGGCCGTGGAATCAGCCTGAGCATTCCCTGGTCCGAGGAGGCCTCGCGTTATCTCTTTGTTACCATGATCCTGCTGGGCATCAACATTGGTATTTCCCAAAACATGATGGTCAACATTGATATGATTGACAGCTTTATTCCCAATGGCGTGAAAAAGGTCCTGTGTGTGATCCGTGAAATCATCGGGATCGTCGTGGCCTGCATGTTCTTCTACAGCACCTTCCCCATGATTCAGATCGGGCAGTTCCAGAAGAGCCCCGCTATGCAGGTGCCTATGTCCGTGATGTACATTATTATGGCCATCGGCTTTGGTCTGGCTGTGTTGGCCACGGTCATCCGTCTGATCCGCCTGTTTACTGATTCGGATAAGGAGGAAAATGCATGAGTACCGCTGCTGTATTGCTGATTGTCGTGCTGCTGGTCCTGATGTTCGCCGGTGTTCCGATCACCTGGGCGCTGGGCGCAGCATGCGTCGCTTCCATTGTGATGGATCCCACCCTCTCCTTCTCTGTACTGTGTCAGAAGATCTTTACTGGGTGTGATAACTTCTCCATGTTGGCCCTGCCCGCCTTCTTCCTGGCAGGCGACATTATGGCCAAAGGCGGCCTGTCCAAGCGGCTGGTCTCCTTTGCCGACTCCTTCGTCGGCTGGATCTCCGGCGGCATCTCTCTGGTAGCCATCGTGGCCTGCACCTTCTTCGCCGCCATTTCCGGCTCTTCCGTAGCCACCACGGCGGCCATCGGCGGCCTGATGTACCCTGAGATGGTCAAGCGCGGCTATCCCGAGGACTACTCCGCCGCCGTCCAGGCCATCGGCGGCACTCTGGGCATCGTGATTCCCCCGTCTATCGTGTTCGTCATCTACGGCAACATTACCGGCGTCTCTGTGGCCAAGCTGCTGATGGCCGGCATCGTCCCCGGCGTGCTGTGCGGCGTGATGCTGTGCGTCTACGCCTACTTCAAGGCCAAGAAAGAGCACTTCCCCAAGGAGTCCGGTTTCTCCTTCAAGCGGTTCCTGAAATCCTTTGCCAACGCGGTGTGGGCTCTGCTGATGCCCATCATCATCATGGGCGGCATCTATGCCGGTATCTTCACCCCCACCGAGTCCGCTGTGGTGGCCGTGTTCTACGGCCTGCTGGTCTGCCTGGCCATCTACCGCGAGATCACCTGCAAGGGAATCTGGGAGATCGCCAAGGGCACCGCTGCCACCACCGCCAACCTGATGTTCCTGGTGGTTACCGCTCAGATGTTCGGCTACCTCATCACCTATTACCGCATCCCTGTATATGTCACCGAGGCCTTTATGGCGGTGGCCAGCAGCAAGTACATCTTCCTGCTGCTGATCATCATCCTGCTGAGCATCTGCGGCATGTTCCTGGAAGTGGGCGCCACCAACCTGATTCTGGGTCCCATCCTGGCCCCCATTGCGGTAGAGTTTGGCGTGGACCCTGTCCACTTCGGTATGCTCTTCGTGTTCCTGCTGGCTATGGGCCAGGCTACCCCTCCCTTCGGCACCACCATGTTCGTGGCCTGCGGCCTGAGCGAGCAGCCGGTGAGCCGGGTGGCACGGCAGCTTATCCCCTTCGTGCTGGTAGAAATTTTCTGTGCGTTCCTGTTTGCTTACGTACCTGTGTTGTCCACCTTCCTGCCCAATCTGCTTCAGTAACCCTGTCTCCGGGCGGCCCATCCGGCCGCCCGGAGTATGACCAATCAATGCAATTTAAGAAAGAAGGATATGATTATGAACGGGACTATGAAGGAAGTTGTTGTTGTAGAACCCCATAAAGCTGAAGTCCGTGAGGTCCCCATCCCTCAGCTGACCAGCCCGGATGACGTGCTGATCAAGATGAAGTCCGCCGGCGTGTGCGGCAGCGACCACCACCTCTATCACGGTCTGAACCCCTGCTCCACCTACCCCCGCATCCCCGGCCATGAGAACGCCGGCATCGTGGCTGAGGTGGGCGCCAATGTGACCAATGTGAAGGTGGGCGACCACGTGATCGTGGACCTGATCTCCACCTGCGGCACCTGCTATCAGTGCACCCACGGCCGCAAGAACGTGTGTGAAAATGTGCGGGTGCGGGGCTCCGGCGTGGACGGCGGCTGGAGAGAGTATTTCATCGCCCCCGCCAAGGAGGTCTACAAGATCTCTGATGAGGTCAAGTGGGAGGACGCCGCTCTGGTAGAGCCCTACGCCATCGGCTCTCACTGCACCGGCCGCGGCCGTGTGGTGGAGGACGACGTGGTCTTCATTCTGGGCATGGGCACCATCGGTTCCATCATCCTCCAGACCTGCAAGGCCAAGGGCTGCAAGACCGTGATCTGCTGCGACGTGAGCGACACCTCTCTGGAGCGTGCCAAAGGCTACGGCGCGGACTATACCATTAACTCCAAGACCGAAGACATCGTCTCCCGCGTCCAGGAGATCACCCACGGCCACGGCTGCACCGTCGCCTTTGACGCCGCCTGCTTCCCCGGCTCCCTCACTCTGTGCCTCCAGCCCGGCATCCTGTGCAACGCCGCCCGCATGGTCCCCATGGGCTTCTGCACCCAGCCGGAGAAGATCACCCAGGCCATGATCAACCAGCGGGAGCTGGACGTCATCGGTTCCCGGATATCTCAGAATGCCTTTGAGCCCACCATCGCCCGGATGGAGAAGGGCGAGTACAACACCAAGGGCATCGCCACCACCTTCATTCCTTTCAGCCAGATCGACAAGGTCTTCTATCTCATGGATCACCCTGACGACTCCGCAAAGAAAATGGTCATTCTGTTTGACTAATTTACATCGTGGTTTGATCCACAGGAGGAGAACAATATGATTCACAATCTGTTTGATATTACCGGAAAGAAAGCCATCGTCACCGGCGGCACCCGGGGTCTGGGCTTCGGCATGGCAGAGGGCCTGATGGAGGCCGGCTGCGAGGTGTGCATCGTGGGCTCCAGCGAAAAGAGCGTCTCCGCCGCCCTGGCCAAGTTCCAGGCCAAGGGCTTTGCCTGCCACGGCGTCCACGGCGACATGTCCGTGCGGGAAGAGGTCTACCGGGTGTTCCAGGCCGCTCTGGCTGAGCTGGGCGGCGATCTGGACATTCTGGTGGTGGCCCACGGCATCCAGAGACGCCACAGCGCCGAGGAGTTCCCCCTGTCCGACTGGGATGACGTTATCAACGTCAACCTCAACTCGGTCTTTATCCTGGACCAGGAGGCGGCCAAGGTTATGCTGCCCAAGGGCTACGGCAAGATCATCAACATCGCCTCCATGGTGTCCTGGTTCGGCGGCCAGACCGTGCCCGCTTACAGCGCGGCCAAGGGCGGCGTGACCCAGATGACCAAGGAGATGAGCAACGACTGGATCAAGCGTGGCATCAATGTCAATGCCATCGCTCCCGGCTACATGGCCACCGATATGAACGCCGCTTTGACCCAGGAAGCGAATCCCGAGCGCTACCAGCAGATCACCGACCGCATCCCCGCCGGACGCTGGGGCACCGGCGATGACATGAAGGGCACCTGCATCTTCCTGGCCTCCCACGCCAGCGACTATCTGGGCGGCGCCATCATCCCCGTAGACGGCGGCTACCTTGTAAAATAATCCATCCATTCCTTTTCTAACACAGCCCCCGCTGATCGGACGATCAGCGGGGGTTGTGTTTTCCCTTTGGCTTTCCAGGACGCTCCACGGGAGCGCTCCTCCATTGTCACGCCATGCCCGTCAACAGCGGCATCAGCTGATTGCGGCAGATCCAGGCTCCGTGATATTTGGTGCGTACCATGGTCTTCGCCCGCAGGCTATGGTCCTCCCGCATCAGGTTGACAATGATTCCGCCATGTTCCTCATAATACGCCTGTTCGGACGGGACATACTTTTCATGGGTGTCGTAGCCGAAATTCCGCCCGTCCCACCGCATAAAATAGGCGCCTAAGCGGTCTCCCAGCTCCTTCAGGGCAGGCACCGCCTCATTGAGCACCAGGAAGTTCCCGCGGCTGGCCGCCTCCAGCACCGTCAACCCGAAGGACTCCGAGTAGGAGGGGCAGAGATACAGGTTGGACAGCCCAAACAGCTCAAACACTCCACGCCTGGGAAACCCCTGCTCGTATCCAAGGTCGGAGGTAAAGAGCAGTCCGTCTGTTTCCAGGCCAAACTTCATTCCCTCCGTTCGGATGGTGCGCTTGTAGATCTCACTGGGGATATCCGCACAGGGAAAGTCGCAGAAGATCACCTTGGTACTCTGCTCTGTTTTACGCTGGATGGCCCCTGCCAGGGCCGCAACCTTCTCAAACCGCTTGCCCGGCGTAAGCCGTCCGGGATAGACCACCAGAATGTCCGCATTCAGCAGGTCTGCGCGGTCCACCACCTGCTGTACATCCCGGCTGAGGATCTCCAACAGGGGCAGACTGTTGTAGACCACTGCACAGCTGCCCTGAGGCACATCATACTGTCGGGCCAAGGCCTCCAGCCCGGAATAGGTGGGATAGACAAAGCGGGTATTGGGCATGGGCGTAAAGCGGGCAGAAAAGGGCTCCTCTATCTTCTGCGGCCGGTTTACCGGCAAAGAGTGAGTAAAGGCCAAAAACCGCACCCCCGGCAGCGATTTCTGCGCCTGACGGATGGCGACATTGTGGACCAGATGCCACCCCTGATAGAGAATGTCATGCATGATACACACATCTACATCCTGGAGATGCCGGACATAGTCCTGGGCAATGCACGCTGCCTGCTCGTAAAACTCCTTGTGCACCGTGCCTGTGGGAGCGGAATAGTCGTGCCACACGATAGGCTCGCCGCGGCAGGTATTGGTGATCTTGACCCATTCCAGCCGCGGGTCCAGGAACACGTCCCAGCGCTCTTCATCCGGACAAGTCTCACTTACCAGGACCTTCAGCTCCACTTGGGCCTCCAACAGCATTTTGATCTGGTCCGCCACGACATTGACCAGTGAATAGGTGGTAGATAAACCAGAAAACATGGTCAGAATAGCAACTTTCATGCTGAATTCTCACTTTCCTTCTAAGTAGATGGCGCAGCAGAGCTCTGCTGCGCCATGCTCAGTTTATGGCTTGCTGTCGTCGCAAATGCATCCGCCAAACAAAGAGATCTTATCGACCAGAACCTGTTCCAGATTGGAAATGCTGTTGACCATGGACTCGACAGACTGATTGGTGCGCAAAACAGTCTCCGGCGTCAGCTGGTCAAAGGAGAGGATCTTCTGCACCTTCTCCCCCTCCGCGTTGAGAATATGGGACAGGGCCGCCTGCTGCAAGGCAACCGAAACGAGCAGATCGGTAATTGCCTGGCTGCGGGGCACCGGAGCTTGGGTGGTGGTGGTAGATGTCGTTGTCGTGGATGTGGTCGTCGTCGTGCTGGTGGTAGTAGTCGTGCTGCTGGTTGTGGTGGTACTGCTGGTGGTAGTGCTGCTGGTAGTGGTGGTACTGCTGGTGGTAGTGCTGCTGGTAGTGGTGGTACTGCTGGTAGTAGTCGTACTGCTGGTGGTAGTAGTGCTGCTGGTGGTGGTAGTGCTGCTGGTGGTAGTGGTGCTGGTGGTGCTGGACGTGGTCAGCAGGCAGGCAGTGGCCTCCGGCAGCTCGCCGATAAACAGCTCATTGTGGCTTTCGGAATTGCCCGTAAAGCTGTCAAAGATAATATTGCCGTTGATCTGGCTGAACGTAGTGTTTGCCGCGGCAAACGGAGCCAGCACCGAGCCGTATATGGCGGTGGTGCTGTTGGACCAGGTCAGTGCCTGGGGGAAGTTCCACAAAATCCGCCGGGCATTTTCTCTGGTGGCTGCCGTCCCATTGCGGAAGATCTGGTAGCTGCCGTACTGAATGGCGGTGCCATTCACGTTGATGAGAATGGTGGAGTTTAAGGGGGCAATGATATTGATACCATTGAGCTGTGCCAGAGAAATCCCGGTACCATAGAGGTTGCCGCTGTCCAGGGAGAAAATGTTCAGCGTCTCGTCGCTGCCGGTCAGATTCAGCTGATTGAACACCACCTCGCCGGTGCCGTTGGGAGCCAGGGCGCCCCAGAAATTGGAGGCGCACTTCAAATACCGCTCCGCCTCGGTAAAGTCAATGGGGGTTCCAACGATAAAAAGACCGTTGGGGTTGCCCATGGTGTAGTTGATAACCGTACTGCTGGGGTTGATTACCGTGTTGCCGCTGGCGTTGAAGCCTGCGGTAACATTGATATTGCCATCGACCACAAAGGACGGATCGGTGTTGGCAGGCGGCAGCGGAAGAATGCCGGCGCCAACGCCGTAGTTGCTCAGGGTGGCATTGCCCCCCACCGCAACCCGGCCTTCTGCATCGGTGTTGCTCATATTCATGTTGCCAAAGACAAATACGTTATAGTCGTTGGCAAGGCCGAAATTGAATGCCATAGCCTCCCTTTCTGCGTCGGTCAGCTTCCTGCCGAGTGCAATCTGGCGCAGCAGCTCGAAGCGCTGACGATCTTCCTCGGTGGCAGTAGCCGGCGGCTTCATGGCGAGGATGTACGCCTCGCGCTGCTCTTTGCTCATGTGTTCCAGCCTGCTCAATTCTTGCATGGTATCTCCTCCTTACCCTTGGTAGTAAATGCGCGCACGGGTGTCCTCGTCGAACACAAGGCCGATAATGCTGCCGAACGTCCCGGACGGGTTAGAATACTGCGCGGTTTTTTCCGTTGCGAAGCAGTTGTAATCGGGATCCTTCTCGGTCGTGCGGCTGTCATCTCCCGCCTGCGTTTTGATCGTCAGGTCTACGGGGCCTTCCGTGACCACACGGATCCAGCTCAATCTCTCATACCCGAGCTTCTCGATGACATTCTCGCCGGCTTTTGCGTTGATCCACTCATCGCCGGGAATATTGGCTTTAATAATGCTCATGATGTTGCCTCCTTTGGTTTTTGTTCTGTTTTTCTATACTTTGGCTTTGTGTCTTTCCGGCATACTCTGCCGCCTTCCTATCGTGGTGCAGAAGGCGGGGACAGGGGGGGAGTCCCTTGCCCAATAGTCAGCCCGCCGATGATCGCTTGGCTTCTCGGAAGTTTTACAGTCACAGCGCTCACCGGGGTCGAGGTGGCTGCCGCAGTTTGGGCAAACATGGTAATAGCTCATTTTCTGTTCACCCTCTTCCGCTTCTGTATCGGCCTGAACAGATCCTGCTCCCCTTTGGCCCGATAACGCTGCCGCAGCGCCTGATATGGGAGGCCGGCCGCCGCTGCTGCCTGCTTCAGGGTCATTTTCTTTCCGTCATATTCGACCATGATGCAGGTGCTCCGGTTGTTGTTCTGCTCCGATCTGGTGGCCCATCGGCAGTTTTCCGGGGTGTAGTCTCCGTCGTTGTCTATGCGGTCTATGGTTAAGCCTTCAGCGTAGCCGCTGCCAGTGGCCCACTCCGCGAAGGCGTCGAAGCTGCTCCACTCGGGGCATACGCGGATCCCGCGTCCCCCGTATCTGTCAAAGTTTTTGTGCCGCGGATTGCTGCATCGGTCGTGCATATTTCGGAACACCTCGAGGAGCTTGTGAGCGGGAGGCTTGGGCTTCCCGTCCGGGCAGTCTGGCCCGCAGCGCTCAGCTCCTCCGCGGATGACGTCGAGCTCGAAGGCAAGGAAGCGGCGGCCGCATGAGCAGCGGCAGAGGACGACCGGCTTCCTATTGACCATACCGGCCTTGCCGATGACCGTCCGGCCGGCGCTCGACTGCCCGATCGTCTTGCAGTTGATCGACGGGAACGGGATCCCGCGCCCGCGCGGCCTGCCGATCTCCGACGTCGGGATGCTGGCGCCTTGGATGGCTGCGTCGCTCCAGTCCGGCCACTCGATCGTCGCCGAGGATCCTTTCCGGTTTTGTTCAAACCTGAGCTTGAGGTATGCAGCGATGACCTCCAACGTCTCGAGCCTGTGCCGCTTCAGAAGTCTCTCGGTGTTATTCTCGGCGGCTTCCTGCTGGGTCTCTCGGAGGCGCCGGTTATTTTCAGCTGCAAGCTCGAGGAGGAGCCGTTCGCTCTCTCCAGAAAGCACCTGATCCGGGCTGATCCTCCAGCTATTGGCGTTTATCGCGTCATTCGCCCACTGTGTCAGCTCGTTATACCCATCCATCATCGGCCGGCTTGAAGCCCCTGCCCCAGTCTCGGCCGGCGTCTGGATCCCGGTCAGGATCTCGCTGATCGCCTGCATCCATGCTCACCTCCTCACTGTTATCCCAGTACCCGCCGTTGAGCCATGTGGCCGGGTTGGGGATGTACCTGCCGTTCTCCCTGCGCCACTGGTCGCTCCTCTTTTGGCGGTCGACGGCCTGCATGATGGTCTCGTGCAGCTCGGCCGTCGGCTTGATCTTGTTCCACGCCTTGAGGGCGTACTGCTTGCCGACTTTCTTCGGGTAGGCGTTCCAGAACTCGTCAAACCTGAGCTCGACGGGTGACTTCTTCGCCCCGTCGCTCCCCTCGCTCGAGGGGGAAGGGGGAGTAGTGGCCTCTGTATTGTCCTGTTCTGTCTGGTTTGGTTGGGTTAGGTACGGTAGGGGCGTGACATCGTCAGGCGTCCCGCGTGACTCCTCCGTGACTTCTCCGTGACCTTCGTGTGCACTTGCCTTTTTCCTCTCCCGCTGTCTCTGCTTCCGAGCCCTGTCCTGCTCTCTGCGTGCCTCTCGCTGCTCTATCAGCCGGCCGGCATAATCATACCAGTCGTGAAGCGAGAGGCCGTCGTCGGTTTGGTCGAGGTAGCCAGCCGCCACGAGGGCCTCGATGAACTGCCCGGGATCTCCCTCCCACAGAGCAGCATCAGCGATTTCCTCGGGATCGTACTGATGAAGGTCTCCATCCTGCGCAAAGTCGAGGGCCCAGTACCAGATCCCGTGAAGGTGGCCTACCACGGTTGGAACTGACACCCCCAGCAGCCGGGCAAGTTTTTTCGTCTTGGGGTGTCGCCATAACTCTTGGTGGCTTTCGATCCACGCCATAGCATCGCCTCCTTTCTCCATGAAGCCGCCGGCTATCAAACGCCTATCCTGCGGATCCCGGTCGGCCGCGCCTCGGTCTCCTCAGAAACAGGGTGCGCGAGGTACTCCAGCAGCGAGTCGTAGTTAAGCAGCCGCCGGCGGCCCATTTTGATCGAGGGGATCGTGCCGGCAGCGACCAGCCTGCGGATCATGTAAACCGTGACCGGCGTGTTGGGATCCTCCAGCTTGAGCTCGGCGAGAGCCTGCTCCGGGTATCTCATGCGCGGCGCCTTTGCAGGGACCCGCTCAGCTGTCATCGTGTTCATGCTGCCGCCTCCCTTACAATATGGTGAACAGCTCGGCGACGGGTCGGCCGAGTGCATCGGCTACCTTCTTTGCGGTTGCCGGATATGCGGAGCGGCCCCGCTCGATCCGCGCGACGGTCTCCTTTGTCACGTCGACCTGCTTGGCGAGCTCAGACAGCGACCAACCTCTCTCGAGGCGTGCGGCCTTGATGGCCTCGATTTTTCCCTTTACCATGTTCTGCTCCTTTCGTCCGTTTTCGGAGAGGAACAGAAAAAAGCCGCCGAGCGGACGCTCCTCTCCCTTTGGGTGGGATAGAGTCGTCTGCTCAGCGGCTTCAGGTGGTTCTTATGGGGCACCTTCTCCCGGGTATTGCAGCGCGTTGGTGGGGTCTGGCAGTATCAGAGCTATGGGCTCGGTTTTTTACTCGCCGGCCGTGGTCTCTGCCTTTTGCCTTCCAGCCGGTCGCCCGCCGGCCTTTATGTTCGGCCCTTTCGAGCCTGAGCTTATGATAGCACAAAGATTTGACGCTGTCAACTAAAAATTTGACTTCATTATTGACGAAGCCGAATAAACGCGTTATAATGTCAAAAGAAAGTAAAACGACCGACAACAAAGGAGGGACGTCGTGAAAAAGGTGAAAAGCCTGAACGGCTACTCAATTTTTGAAGCAGGCCCCCGTGACGTCGACAAGTATGGGTACGAGGCTGGCAGCTTCTACGTGTTTTTCTCGAGCGACATCCGCGACTTCGGTATAGCAAACAGCTCCCCGGAGTACGATGGGCTCGACACACTCGAGGCCGCTGAAGCCTGCTGCCTCGGGAACTACGCAAAGGCCCGGGAGATCGTCGAGGGACGCACTACGGCCGCCAGCTTCGAGGAGATCGCCGAAGTGGAGCGGCAGCTCGACAACGGTGAGATCGACGATGACGGCGAGCCCGTGGAGATCTCCGACGAGCCGGAGCTGAAGCAGAGCATCGGCAGAAAGATCCGGGAGCTCAGAAAAGCCCGGCACATGACGCAGAGCGAGCTCGCGGCCCGGCCGGAGCTGCCGATCTCTCAGGCGTCGCTCGCGGCATACGAAACAGGGGCACGCGAGCCCGGTATGGAGATGATCGCAGCCTTCGCTCGCTTCTTCCACGTCAGCGTCGACTATCTTTTCGGGATGACGCCAGATCAGGAGCAGGTCGGAGATTCGGCGCTCAGGCTCTCCGAAAATGCTCGCGCATTTTTGCGGTGTTCTGACGGCGCACTTTTGGAGACCATCAGCTCAGTGTTGTCAGCGTCGGCCGCGACGGAGTTTTTCGAGGATCTTCGCGCCTATGTCATGGCGTGCAGCCCCGGGCCCGAGGATCTGGCCGAGCTGCTGCCGATGGCCGATCATCTGAACAGGGGCGCCTCGGCCGATCGTGTCGCTCTGGAGATGCTCACCAGCTACAAAAGGAAGCTGCTCGACAGGGCACTGGATGAGCTATGCGAGGAGCTGACAGGGGCCTCCGGCCTCAGTACATCCACAAAGCCGACAAAAGGAGGGGAACGCCATGGCAACAGCAGTAAAACGAGGAGATAGTTTTAAGATCACGGCCTCATGCGGCTACGACATCTCCGGCAAGCAGATCCGCAAGCACACCACATGGACGCCGCCGGCCGGGATGACTCCCCGCCAGATCGCGAAGGAGCTGGAGCGCCAGAAGGTATTATTCGAGGAGCGGGTGAACTCCGGCACTACAAAGGACGGGAACATCCGGTTCGAGGACTTCGCCGCGATCTGGATGAAGGACTTCGCTCAGAAGCAGCTCAAGGTCAAGACCTACACGGGCTACGAGAAAAGCCTCGTGCGGATCAATCAGGCCATCGGTCACATCAAGCTCAAAGATCTGCGCACCGGCCATCTCAACGAGTTTTACAGAAACCTCGAGGAGACCGGGATCCGGGCCGACCTGAAGTACACCAGCAAGATCGACATCGGCGCGGCCATCGAGCAGGCAGGTGTCACGCGCACGGCCTTCGGGAAGGCGGCCGGAGTCGCGGGGAACACGCTGCGGATCGCCATCTCCGGCAAGAGGGTCAGCAAGGAAACGGCCACGGCGATCAGCGAGGAGCTCGGTCTGAAGCTCTCGGACGCCTTCAGGCTGGAGCAGCCCGATCGGCTGCTGTCCTCCAATACCGTCCGCTCCTACCACCGGATCATCAGCTCGTGCCTCGGGAAGGCGGTCAAGTGGGGCTACATCCCCTACAATCCGGCCGTCAACGCCGAGCTGCCGAAGATGCCGAAACAGGAGGCGGCATATCTGGACGAAGCGGAGGCCCGTCAGCTTTTGGTGCTTCTGCATCAGGAGCCCATCAAGTACCGGGCGATGATAACCTTCGACCTTCTCTCTGGCCTGCGACGCGGCGAGCTGCTCGGGTTGCGCTGGCAGGATGTGGACTTTGAAAACCAGACCATCACGATCGTGAACACGCTGAACTATGCGCCCGGCGCCGGCGTCTATGTCGACACGCCGAAGAACACCACGTCGGCCCGGCCGCTGAAGCTCTCACCGACCGCCTTCTCGATGCTCCTCGAGTACAAGCGGTGGCAGGACGACCAGCGCGACGCCTGCGGCGATTATTGGAAGGACACGGTCGGCCGCGTATTCACCGGAGACGACGGCGCCCCGGTTTTCCCCGACTCTCTGACAAAATGGTTTGCCGCCTTCGTGAAGCGGAGCGGGCTGCCGGACGTCCACATTCACAGCCTGCGCCACACCTACGCGAGCCTGATGATCGCCGATGGCACTCCGCTCCCCGTGGTCTCTCGCAGACTGGGCCATGCACAGGTCAGCACCACGGCCAATATTTACGCCCACGCCATAGCGTCGGCCGACGAGAAGGCCGCACAGATCGCCGAGAAGTTTGCCGACGTTGTGACCACTCCCGAGGATTGTCAGGCAACAGGCAAAAGAAAAAGCCCCGCCAAAAGGCGGGGCAGGCTGGAGCTGGTGGGGTGACTCGAACACCTGACCTGCGCATTACGAGTGCGCTGCTCTACCGACTGAGCTACACCAGCATAATGAAGGCAAAAACCTTGTTTTTGAGAATAAGCACCAAATAAACACCAAACCGACCGGAACGAGCCGAGTGGCAAACGGGAAAACGCTGATTTCATGCGGGTTTGCGGGCTTTTGGGCCTGCTTCGACCTGCTGATTACGAATCAGCTGCTCTACCGACTGAGCTATTCCAGCTTATTTCCATACGAACGGGTTATATTTTACCCAATTTTCCTTGGAAAGTCAAGGCTTTTCCATCTTCCGGACTGAAAAAGTGCCGCCTCATACCGAGGCGGCACTTTGAGTCCCAAAGAAGGGAATTACATCATATCCTCGTCCACGATCTGGGCCTTGATGAGGTTGGTGGAACCGCTGCGGCCCAGAGGCACGCCGGCGGTGATGACCACGGTGTCACCGTTCTTCACCAGGCCCTCCTTCAGGGCGCACTCCACAGACAGGGAGAAGATCCGGTCGGTGGAATTGACCTCGCCGGTGAGGAAGGGATACACGCCCCAGCTGATGGCCAGCTGACGGCGCACCTTCTCCTGCATGGTCAGGGCGGCCACCGGGCAGGCCGGACGGAACCGGCAGATCATCCGGGCGGTACGGCCGGAGTTAGTGGCGGCCAGAATGGCAGTGGCATTCAGGTCCATGGCGGTCAGGCAGCAGGTGTGGGTAATGGCGTCGTTGATGTTGGGCTCGGGGGTGATGCGGTGCTTCTGGAACTGGCGCCAATAGTGGATGGACTGCTCCGCCTCTTCCACGATCTCCACCATGGCGGTGAGGGCCTCCAGGGGGTACTTGCCGCCGGCGGTCTCGCCGGAGAGCATCACGCAGCTGGTACCGTCAAAGACGGCGTTGGCCACGTCGGACACCTCGGCACGGGTAGGACGGGGGTTGCGCATCATGGAGTCCAGCATCTGGGTGGCGGTGATGATGGGCTTGCCGGAGCGCAGGCCCTTGCGGATGATCTGCTTCTGGAGCACAGGCACCTTAGAGGCAGGGATCTCCACGCCCAGGTCACCCCGGGCCACCATGATGCCGTCGGAGGCCTCCAGGATCTCGTCGATGTTGTCCACGCCCTCCTGGTTCTCGATCTTGGAGATGATCTGGATATCATCCCCGCCAAAGCGGTGCAGCACCTCCCGGATGGAGCGCACATCATCGGCCCGACGGATAAAGGAAGCGGCAATAAAGTCAAAGTCGTTCTCTACCGCGAACTGGATGTCGCTAATGTCCTTCTCCGTGAGGGCGGGCAGGTGGATGTGCACACCAGGGATATTGATGCTCTTGTTGGCAGAGAGGGTACCGCCGTTCTCAACCGTACAGTGGATCTCGGTGCCCTGGATCTCCTCTACCCGCAGAGCTACCAGGCCGTCGTCGATGAGGATCTCCATGCCGGGCTTCACTTCCTGGTGCAGCTGGGGATAGGTGACGGACACCCGCTCCCCGTTGCCCACAATATCCTCGGTGGTCAGGGTGAAGGAGGCGCCCGCCTCCAGGGTGATGGACTTTACATCAAAGCTCTTAATGCGAATCTCAGGACCCTTGGTATCCAAGATGGTAGCCACAGGACGGCTCATGGAATCCCGCACGGCCTTCAGTTTATTCAGACGGCCCAGGTGCTCCTCATGGCTGCCATGGGAAAAGTTAAAGCGAGCCGCATCCATACCAGCGCGGATCAACTTACGCATCATTTCTTCATTGTCCACAGCGGGACCGAGCGTACAAATGATCTTGGTCTTTCTCAACATATTTCGTTCCTCCATTCCTTAGGGACGTACTTTTATTTTTCTTCTGATACGCCTTTATCATACCTGATGGAAGTGACTTTGGCTAGCGGTGAAATTGATAAAAATGGATGGCTTTTCAAAAAAAAATCAGGCAAAGCAGAAGTGAAATCCGTCCAATTTCACTTCTGCTTTGCCTGTATTTTACACTTATCGGGTCTGAATAGTTGCCTTTTATCCCCGGTAAGAATCCGCCAGGGCCTGGAACTTGGGCAGAGCGCGCTGGATCATATCGGTCTGCACGCAGTAGGCCAGACGGAAGTGTCCGGGCGCGCCGAAGCCGGAGCCGGGCACCAGCAGCAGGTCAAACTTCTTGGCCCGCTCGCTGAAGGCCATGTCATCAGGCTCCAGGGAACGGGGGAAGAGGTAGAAGGCTCCGCCGGGCTGGGCCACATGGTAGCCCATCTCCCGCAGGGCGCCCACCAGCAGCTGGCAGTTCTTCTCATACACCGACAGATCGCTGGTCATGTCGCAGCACAGGGAAGTGACCTGCTGGAACAGGCTGGGGGCGTTCACGTAGCCCAGAGAGCGGCCCGCGCCGGCCACGGCGGCATAGACCTCCTGGCTTTCGGTGACATGGCCGGGCACCAGTACATAGCCAATGCGCTCACCGGGGAGGGAGAGGGACTTACTGAAGGAGTAGCACACAATAGTGTCCTTATAGATGTGGGGAATCCAGGGCACTTCGACGCCGGCAAAGGCGATCTCCCGGTAGGGCTCGTCGGAGATGAGATAGATGGGGTGGCCATACTCAGCCTCCTTCTTCTCCAGGATGGCGGCGAGCTGCTCCAGGGTCTGGCGGGAGTAGACCACGCCGGAGGGGTTGTTGGGGGAGTTAACCACCAGGCCCTTGGTGTTGGGGGTGAGGGCCTGCTCAAAGGCGGCAAAGTCGATCTGGAAGTGCTCGATCTCCGGGGGGATCAGCACCATCTTGGCGCCTGCGCCCTCAATAAACACCTTGTACTCCGGGAAATAGGGAGCAAAGACGATGAACTCATCCCCCGGGCAGGTCAGACCGTTGAAGACGCAGCACAGAGAGGCGGCCGCGCCCACGGTGAGATAGAACTGGTCGGCAGTATAGTCCCCGTCAAAACGACGATTGAGGGAGTCGGCAAAGCGCTGCCGGGCGGCGGCATCGCCCTGGGCGCTGGTGTAGCAGTGGATCACCTCGGGCTGCTCCTTCAGGATGCGGATAGCATTCTCATTCACCGCATCGGGGGCGGGAACGCTGGGATTGCCCAGAGAAAAATCAAACACGTTCTCCCGGCCAACCTCTTTGGCCCGCTGATTGCCGTACTCAAACAACTCTCGGATCACAGACCGGGCGGTGCCCAGCTGCAGCATGCGTTTGGAAACCATGAAACGAACCTCCTGGAAACAAATTTCATTCGCGCACCGGCCGGCATGTCACACTTAGGCCAGGTCGTTTTTCACGTTAGAGTTATTATAGCACGACTGTTTAGCACTGTAAAGCGTTGGTTTTTTCTGTCCGCTTTCCCATTCTTTCGCCCGTTTTCTCTTGTTTTCTCTTCCTTTTTTCGAATCAAACTTATAATTACCAATTTTTTACATGTCTTGTTGTGCCATTTTACCAATTTACAAAGTTTTCATTTGTCATTATAATCAATATACAACAAACGCGCAGGGTTGTTCCGCCACCTGTTCCAACGTTGTGGTGTCCGCTGCCATAGGAGACATATTGACCCATATATTCTGGAAAGGGGGCATCTGTCATGCAGATCATCGTAGGGAAATCCATCCAGAATCAACTTGCCGCCGGAACCCTCCGTTTTTATTACCGTCAGCCCTTCCCGGTTGACGTGGCCTCTCGCCTGAGTCAGGATGAGGAGATCCACCGCTTCCATATGGCACAGCAGCGCTGCATTGTCGTTCTGTCTCGTTTATATGACGAGGCCGCCCGGGACGTGGGAATCCAGGCCGCCTCTATTTTTTCCATCCATGGCATGCTGCTGGAGGATACCTCCTTTGTGGAAAGCATCCTGTCTGTGATTTCCAATCAGCACACCACGGCGGAATATGCCGTGCAAACCGCAGGCAACCGCTTTGCCACCGCCTTTGCCGACATGGACAGCCCCTATATGCAGGCCCGGGGCGCCGACATCCGGGACATCTCCAACCAGCTCATCCGCTGCCTGCTGGACATTCGCACACCGGACCCGCTGGGGAATTCCCCCGCCATTCTGGTCTCCGATGAGCTGCTGCCCAGCGAGGTCATGGCCCTGGACCGGCGCAAGCTGCTGGGGCTGATCACCTGGCACGGCAGTGTGGACAGTCACACCGCTATGCTGCTCCAGGCCATGAAGATTCCCGGACTGGCTCAGGCGGATATCACCCCCTCCTGGGACGGCCATCCGGCTATTCTGGACGGGTTCAGTCACTGTCTGTATGTAGACCCGGAACCGGAGATCTTCCGCCAGCTGGGGCTGCGCGTTCCCCACAATCTGTCCTTTCCTGAGGACCAGGCCATGGCTGTGGCCGCCAAATAAAACTGCAAAAAAGAGGACCGCTGTGCGGTCCTCTTTTTTATTTTGCTTGGCTGTGGAACACGTGGACCTGCTCTTCTCCCCGCAAAATCCGCAGGGCGCCCAAGGCCAGAGCCTCCATCTCATTTTCTCCCGGGATGACCACCACCTTCACCAGGTTGTGGAGGTAGTCAATCACCATGCCGGTGAGCATCTTGGAGTTGGCCAGGCCGCCGGTGAGGATCACCGCATCGATGAGCTCGGTAAAGCAGCCCAGCATGATGCCCACCCCCTTGGAGATCTGCAGGGCCTGGGCCTTATACACCAGCGCGGCCCACTCGTCTCCCTTCTGGATGCGCCGCTCGATCTCCTGGCAGTCGTGGGTGCCCAGCAGAGCGGACATGCCGCCCTCGCCCCGCAGCTTTTTCAGCATCTCCGGCTTGGTGTACTTGCCGGAGTAGCACATGTCCACCACGTAGAGCATATTGAGACTGCCCGACCGGTCCGGGGAGAAGGGACCGGCGTCGTCGGACACCGAGTCGATGATCCGGCCGTGGCTGTGGGCGGAGATGGAGATGCCGCCGCCCAGATGGGCCACTACCAGGTTCATGTCCTCATACTTGCGCCCCAGGGCCTCGGCGTACTTGTGGGAGGTGGCCCGGGCGTTGAGCACGTGACAGAAGCTGGTGCGGGTGACCTCCTTAAAGCCGGTGACCCGGGCCTCGGGCAGCAGCTCGTCGCTGGTGACCGCATCGTAGATATAGGCGGGAATGCCCAGAGGCTTGGCAAAGGCCTGGGCCATCAGCCCGCCCAGATTGGAGGCGTGGTCGAAGACGGTGTGGTGGAGCAGGCAGTCGGCCAGTTCGTCGTTGACCTCGTAGCCTCCGGCCACGATGTGGGGAATGATGCCGCCCCGGCCCACTACGGCAGACAGGGTGGACAGGTCAAAGCCCTCCTGGGCCAGCCACAGCCGCACTAGGGCGCCCCGGTAGTCCAGCTGATCGTACAGAGTGGGATAGGGGGCCAGGTCCTGATTGGTGTGTACCATATTCTTCATGGCAATCTGGTGCTCATCCTCGTAGATGGCAGCCTTGGTGCTGGTAGAGCCTGGGTTGAGTACTAACAAACGATAGGCCATGGTGTTCGCCTCCTCATGACGCACTGGTTTTACTCTCACCGGGCCATGGCGGCGGCGATGAGGATGGAATCGTATTTTTCCGCCGGGGTAGCCCCCCGGGAATTGATGGTAATGGGCACCGTGGCTCCCAGAACCAGCCCCGCCATATCGCCTCCGGCCAGGCCGTACAGGGACTTGCCCAGCAGGTTGCCCGCGGTGATGTTGGGCACCAGGAAGATGTCCGCATCTCCCGCCACCGGGCTGTGGTAGCCCTTGAGGACGGCCGCCTCCTTGTTGGTGGCCAGGTCCAGGGAGATGGGTCCCTCCACCAGACAGGTTCCAAAGTCCCCCCGCTCCCCTTCCGCTTTCAGGGCGGCGGCGTCTACCGTCTCGGGCATCTTGGGATTCACCGTCTCCACGGCGCACAGCGCCGCTGCCTTGGGCTGGTCATAGCCCAAAAAGCGGCACAGGGCCAGGGCATTCTTCAAAATAGCCCGCTTCTGTTCCAGGTCGGGGGCCACCACCATGCCTCCGTCGGTAATAAACATCAGCTTGTGATAGGCGGGCACATCCAAAATGGCCACGTGGGAGAGCACCGCACTGTTTCGGATACCGGTACCGTGGTGGACCACTTCTTTGAGCAGGGTGCCGGTCTGGAGCATGCCCTTGATGAGCAGGCTGCCCCGACCCTGACGGATGAGCTCCACCGCCCGGCAGGCACAGTCTGCCTCGCTCGTCTCATCCACGATGTCCTCCTCCGGCACCTGCCAGCCCATGGCCTGGGTCAGGGTCTGGATCTGAGGGGCGTCGCCCACCAGGATAGGCCGGATCAGCCCGTCCTCCTGGGCTTTCCGCACCGCCTGGAGGGTATGCTCGTCGTGGGCGGCGGCCACCACAGCCGCCTTGGGCGGGTTATGCTTCAAATCGTGCTTGAGCTGCTGAAATCCGGAGATCTCCATGTGTTTTTCCTCCCAACCGACGGAATCCATCCGCCTTGTGTCCCTGGGGGACAACATTTTTCTTGGTTTCATTTTATCAGTTTTTTTAATAAAAGTATAGAGAAACTTTGATTTTTCGCATTAAAGCGACAAATTTCCCCTTTCTATTTTTTCTCTTGTTTTCCCGCTCCCATGTGTGTCTGCAAATTTTTCTTGACTTTATCGCTTTTATGCGTTACAGTTTAACGCGATAAAACTCCAGAGAGTGTGCTCTGGGAGAGGGTGAACATATGGCAATCAAATTTGGTCTTCTGTTTCTTTTCTTCGCCGTGATGGTGGGCATCGGCCTCTACTGCCGCCGCCATGCTACCGACGTGAGCGGCTTTGTGCTGGGCGGCCGGTCTGTGGGGCCCTGGCTCACCGCCTTCGCCTACGGCACCAGCTACTTCTCCGCCGTGGTCTTTGTGGGCTACGCGGGACAGTTTGGCTGGAAGTACGGCATCGCCGCCACTTGGGCGGGCATCGGCAACGCCCTGCTGGGCTCTCTGCTGGCCTGGGCCGTCCTGGGCCGCCGCACCCGCATTATGACCCAGCACCTGAACAGCGCCACCATGCCGGAATTTTTTGGCAAGCGCTTTGGCTCTCAAAAGCTGAAAGTGGCCGCCTCGGTCATCATCTTTATCTTCCTCATTCCATACACCGCCAGCCTCTACAACGGCCTGAGCCGTCTGTTCGGTATGGCCTTTGACATCGACTACGGGGTTTGTGTGGTGGTTATGGCCATCCTTACCGGCGTCTATGTCATTGCCGGCGGCTATATGGCCACCGCCATCAACGACTTTATCCAGGGCATCATCATGATCTTCGGCATCTGCGCTGTGATCGCCGCCGTCCTCAGCAGCCAGGGCGGATTTATGGCCGCTTTGAAGGGACTGGCAGAGGTCAGCGACCCCGCGGTCTCCGACACCCCCGGCGTGTTCGCCTCCTTTTTTGGCCCTGATCCCCTGAACCTGCTGGGCGTAGTGCTCCTTACCTCCCTGGGCACCTGGGGCCTGCCCCAGATGGTGCAGAAATTCTATGCCATCAAGGATGAGAAAGCCATTGACACCGGCATGGTCATCTCCACCGTCTTTGCCGCCATTGTGGCGGGAGGCTGCTACTTTCTGGGCGGCTTCGGCCGCCTGTTCTCCGGCCAGGTGGATGTAGCCGCCAACGGCTACGACTCCATCATCCCCACCATGCTCTCCGGCCTGTCCGATCTGCTCATTGCGGTGGTGGTGATTCTGGTGCTCTCCGCCTCCATGTCCACCCTCTCCTCCCTGGTGCTGGCTTCCAGCTCCACCCTGACCCTGGATGTGCTGAAAGGCCGGGTGATCCGGGAGGACGATGAGAAGAGCCAGGTGCTGGTCATGCGGGGCCTCATCGTACTGTTTATCGCCATTTCTGTGGTGCTGGCTATCATCCAGTACCGCTCCAATGTCACCTTTATCGCTCAGCTCATGGGAGTGAGCTGGGGCGCCCTGGCCGGCGCCTTCCTGGCCCCCTTCCTCTACGGCCTCTATTGGAAAAAGGCCACCCGGGGCGCCTGCTGGGTGTGCTTCCTGTTCTCCACGGTATTCATGCTGGCCAACATCTTTGTGGGCAGCCGCTTTCCTGCCATCCTCCAGTCCCCCATCAACGCCGGCGCCTTCTGTATGCTGGCCGGGCTGATTCTTGTCCCGGTGGTCTCCCTCATCACCCCCAAGCCGGACCGTCAGTTGGTGGATGCCGCCTTCTCCTGTTACGACCAAAAGGTGCTGGTCCGTCAGCGTCAGGCCCTGGGCGAGCGGGAGTAATCTTCACGTTGCCCAAGGATTTGGGTCCCATTCTCCACTTCTTGAGCAAGAAATCCCATATTCAAAGGCTGTGCCGTGTGGTATCCTAAACAAGATATCACACGGCACGCGTTTGCAGGCCGGAAATTTTACGGGGTCTTCCCTGAGAAAGAGCTGATATTATGATCATTGATATCCATACCCATACATTCCCGGACAAGCTGGCCGCCACCACCATCCCCAAGCTGGAGGTTATGTCCCACACCCGGGCTTACATCGACGGCACCAACGGTGGTCTGAAGGCCTCCATGGAGAAAGCCGGCGTGGATTACTCCGTGGTGCTTCCCGTGGCAACCAACGCCCGTCAGGTGCAGCACGTCAACGACAGCTCAGAGCGCATCAACGAGCGCTTTGACGAGACCGGCATTTTTTCCTTCGGCTGCATCCACCCCGACTATGCCGACTACCGCGCCGAGCTGGCCCGGGTCCAGGAGCTGGGTTTGAAGGGCATCAAGCTCCACCCGGTGTATCAGGACGTAAATTTTGACGATCCCCGCATCCTGCGGATTCTGGATCGGGCTGCTGAGCTGGGCCTGATCGTGATTACCCACGCCGGCTATGACGTAGGCTTCCCCGGACGGGTCCGGGTCACCCCCGCCATGGTGTGCCACGCAGTGAAAGAGGTGGGTCCCCTCACCCTGATTCTGGCCCACATGGGCGGCTGGCGCAACTGGGACGAGGCGGAGCAGCTGCTGGCCGACGCGCCGGTGTATCTGGACACCTCCTACTCCCTGGGCAACCTCAATCCCCTGGACGATGGCTACTACAAGCCGGAGGATCTGCCTATGCTCAGCCAAGAGCAATTTCTCCGCATGGTCCACTCCTTCGGACCGGAGCGCTTCTTCTTCGGCACCGACAGTCCCTGGGGCGATCAGGCGGAAAACCTGGCACGCATTCGTTCCCTGTCCCTCACTCAGGAGGAGAAGGACGGTATTCTGGGCGGCAATGCCCAGAAGCTGTTAAATTTCCCGGAAAAATAAACAACAGGGCGTCATAACCATTTCAGGTTATGACGCCCTGTATTTTTGTTATCGGAAGAACCGCAAGTTGATGTCCACGCTGCCCGAGATTCCAGGCACGCGTCCGGTGGAAGTATACTGCCACATATCAAAATCGTAATAGAAGGTAGGAACACTGTTGTACTGGGCCAGCCAGAAGGGGTAGTCCATGAGCTGGCTCAGATCGTACTGCTTATACCCCTCCGAGGGATTGAAGTAGACCATAGCCTCATAGCCCGCCGCAGTGATATCCGCACAAAAGGCGTTGGCCATCTTACACATGGTGCTCACACTGGGTACCGTCTGGGTCCGGGACCCGGCATAGTTCTGCCGCTCCCAGTCAAAGACCACCGGATAGGTCAGCGGGTAGTCCTTCACCTGCTCAATCACATAGGCGGCCTCCTGCCGGGCCTCCTCTACGGTAATGGCCTGGGAGAAGTAGTAGACGCCTACGTCCAGTCCCGCATCCAGAGCCCCCTGGATGTTCTGGCTGAAATACTTGTCCGGCATCATCTTGCCCTCGCTGCCGTAACCCCGGTAACCCACACGGATAATGGTAAAGTCAATGCCGGCATCGGCTACCTTCTGCCAGTCGATCTCCCCCTGATAAACCGATACGTCGATTCCCAGTGCAGTCTCCACACCCGGTTCCGTATAGGCCATATATCCGCTGGAATTCTTCTGAAAATACTTGGAGTCATAGGAGTTGACCGGCACATCCTTCAAAATATCATAGTAGGTTCCCTGGAACAGGATCTGCTTGCCATAGGTATGTACCCGCTCGATCTGCCAGACGATCACGCTGATCTCCGCCCGGCTGATTGGCTTGTCCGGCAGAAAGACCGTCTGATCGCCCTGGGTACTGCCGGTGACAATGCCCATCTCATACAGGGCGGTCAAATATCCATCATCAACATCGGCAAAGGGGGACTTTTCCTTGGAAGGACTCAGCCCCAGCGCCTTGGCCGCCAGCTGCGCTACCAAGATCCGCGGCATCTCTCCGTCCAGGTCCCCAATCTCCTGGCGGGTGAGATACCCTCTGGAAACCGCATAATCCTCGTATCCGCTGGCCCAGTGGCTTCCGGTAGCCGTCAGGGTACCGCTGCCCGCCGCTTTCAGCACCATCACCAAAGCAGCACCCGCAGTCAACGAGTCGTCCGCGCCAAAGTAGCCGTTTCCATAGCCGTCGATAATTCCCTTGCTGTTCAGCACGGCCACATAGTTATAGTACCAGTCTCCTTTCTGTACGTCTACAAACGGGCTGGTATATCCAGAAGGCACTGACAACTTATAAGAACCAGCCAAGGCAGGCTGAGCCCCTATGGCAATCGCCAGTGCCAAAGCAGCGGTACATCGCGTGATCCTTTTTAAATTCATTCTGCAATTCTCCCTCCATTGGTCAATCCATTTTCGGTTTACTGTAATCGAACATGGATATTATATCAAATGTCTACCTTTGACACAATAGCTATTTATGGAAAGAAAAAGGACGAACAGTTTCTGTTCGTCCTTTTTTGTGTTGGCGTTACCTATCTTCCCGGTCCGTCTCCAGACAAGTATTTTCGGCAGAAGCGAGCTTAACTTCCGTGTTCGGAATGGGAACGGGTGGACCCTCGCCCTAATCAACACCAACTATTTTAACCGCTTGCGCGACTAAAATCACTATGAACTTTTAAATGGTACTGGTGACCCGTACGGGAATCGAACCCATGTTTGCGGCGTGAGAGGCCGCCGTCTTAACCGCTTGACCAACGGGCCAG
>CALWYB010000023.1 GCA_944385665.1 uncultured Oscillospiraceae bacterium | reverse complement strand
TGATGTGGTGTTCTTTAGTATACCACAGGAAGGGCAGTTACACCAGCTGGTAAAATAGGCCGTGCTGGACGCAGTACCAATAGAGCTTTCCGTGGCCGATCCGGGGCAGGCGGGTTTGCAGGTCCCACTCGGGGTAGAGCCGCCGCAGGATCAGGGTGTCTCCTGTCACCAGCGCCACGAAGGAGACGTAGTGATCCTTGGTCATGGGGTGGGAAGAGGAGATAAAGTAGTCGTTTTCAATGATCTCCACGCTGAGACGCTCCTCCTCGGGAGCCTTCACAGCTTCGAGAGGAGACAGCTTCTTGCCGCAGCAGGTGACCGCCGCGCCCATAGTGGAAGTAAGGATGTTGCCGCAGGTGGGGCAGACGGTAAAGTTCAGGTTTTTCATGGTTCCTCCGGTTGGTTCATTTTCCGACAGCTCCCCGGCCAACAGGCTCTCCACCTCCACGCCCAGAGTCTGGGCCAGGCGGGGGAGCAGGGAGACGTCCGGACAGCCCTGGCCGCGCTCCCATTTGGACACGGCCTTGTCGCTCACCGTCAGATGCTGGGCCAGTTCCCGCTGGGTCAGCCCCTGCTGGGTGCGCAGGCTTCGAATCAAGGCGCCGATTTTTTCGTAGTCCATATAGGTTTCCTCCAGGTCATGAAATTTGTCCGTCCCACACAGCATACCAGAGAAAGGGCGGTTTGCCAACCGACGCCCCGTTTACTTCCTTTTTTCGAGAAAAAAGGAAGTAAAAAAGCTTTGTGCAAAGCTTCGCTTTGCCTCTGGGAATGCCGCTCTGAGGAGCGGCGGGCCGATGGGACATCGGCCTCTACGTAAGGCCGGTATTTTTGGTGTAGGGGCGGATGTCCTCATCCGCCCGGCTGAAGGCGAAGCTTCTCTCGTGGTTCCCTTGTGTAAAGAGGATGGTCTGCACAGTAGACTTGGGGATTGCGCTCCTCGCCTGCAAGCTGCCCTGGCTCCGCTGCACCAGGCGGGGTTCGTACAGCGCAGTAGCGATCACATTTCAGACCAGGGAGGGGCCTGTGCCCCCGGGGCAAGAAGGACAGGCGATCATTATTGGGGTCCCCACCGAAGCCCAGCGAAGCGGGTTCGGTGGGGAGAGGAGGAGCAAGGGAGCGCCATGACGGATGCCCACGCTTGGGCGTCCGGAATAAAGCGGACTTTGCGACGACGATGCCCGCCGGACGAGATAGCCAAGTCCACAGGAGGACATCTCCCGTAACCGGGGGTCTGGGGGGCTCGTTCGATGAGCACAAGTGCTCATCGAACGAGCCCCCCCAGCGGTTCTTTGGTTCCTTTCTGACCGCTCAGAAAGGGACCCGCCCCGCAGGGCGGAACTCTCCCAAGATACAAGAACGGCCATGGAAAAAACCATGGCCGTTCAAAGACTATAAAGGGAAATTACTTCACAAGCTGGCTCATATCATACAGGCCGGGAGCCTGGACAGTAGCCATAAACTTGGCCGCTTCCACCGCACCCTGGGCGAAGATTTCCCGGGAGAGGGCGGTGTGCTTGATCTCCATGATCTCGTCGTGGCCGGCAAAGATGATCTCGTGCTCACCCACAATGGTGCCGCCCCGGACGGCGGAGATGCCGATCTCCTTCTTGTCCCGGGGGTGGCGGACACTGTGGCGCTCAAAGACGTACTCGGTCTCGTGGCCGCAGCTGCTGGCGGCGGCGTCGGCAATCATCAGGGCGGTGCCGCTGGGGGCGTCCACCTTGCGGCGGTGGTGCCGCTCCACGATCTCAATGTCGTAGCTGTCGCCCAGCACGGAGGCGGCCTTCTTCACAAGCTCCAGCAGCACATTGATGCCAAGAGACATGTTGGCAGAGCGGAAGATGGGCACTTTCTGGGCGGCGGCACCGATCTGAGCCACCTGCTCCGGGGTGTAGCCGGTGGTGGCCAGCACCAGGGGGGTGCCGGTGGCCTGGGCAAAGTCCAGCAGGCCGTCCAGCGCGGCGGGGGAGGAGAAGTCGATTACCGCGTCCGCCTTGCCGGAAAACTGGGAAGGGGAGGCGTAGACGGGGAAGTCTCCGTCGCCCGAGCCCAGCACGTCAAAGCCGGCGGCCACCTCCACCTGAGGATCGGCGGCGCACAGATTGGCCACCACGTGGCCCATATGTCCGTTGCAGCCGGAAATGATTATCTTCAGCATGGCCCGCTCCTTACTTCAGCAGTCCGGCCCGCTCCATGGCGGCCTTCAGCACAGCCTTGTTCTTCTCGGCCATCTCGCACAGGGGCAGACGCACCGGGCCGGCCTCCATACCCATCAGGTTCAGAGCCTCCTTGACGGGGATGGGGTTGACCTCGCAGAACAGGGCGTCGATGAGGTCCATGTACTCGATCTGCAGCTTGGAGGCGGCCTCGAAGTTGTTCTCCAGGCACAGGTGGCTCATCTTCACCATCAGCTCCGGGGCCACGTTGGACACCACGGAGATGACGCCCTTGGCGCCCAGGGCCATCATAGGCACCACCTGGTCGTCGTTGCCCGACCAGACATAGAAGTCGTCGGGGCAGATGTGGCGGGTGTGGGCCAGCAGAGAGAAGTTTCCGCTGGCCTCCTTGACGCCGTTGATCTTGGGATTCTCGGAGAGGATCTTGTAGGACTCGGCGGTGAAGGACACGCCGGTGCGGCTGGGCACGTTGTAGAGGATGATGGGCAGCTCCACCCGGTCGGCGATGTACTCGTAGTGCTTGACCAGACCGGCCTGGGTGCACTTATTGTAGTAGGGGGTGACGTGGAGCAGGGCGTCCGCGCCGGAGTCCTGGGCGTGGAGGGAGAGATAGACGGCGGCAGAGGTGTCGTTGGAGCCCGCGCCGGCGATGACCTTCACCTGGTGGTTGACTCGCTTGACACAGTAGTCCACCACGGCGATGTGCTCCCGGATGGTCATGGTGGCAGACTCGCCGGTGGTGCCGCACACGCAGATGGCGTCCACGCCGCCGGCAATCTGGGCGTCAATGAGGCGTCCGAAGGCGTCGTAGTTGATGGTTCCGTTGGCGTCAAAGGGGGTGGCGATGGCGACGCAGGAGCCGGTGAATACGGGAGTCCTCATAAAATCACAACCCTTTCTTTTAAAATTAGGAATTAGGAATGATATTCCTATCACTTGTGGGAGAAGCCCTCCTGCAAGGAGTTTCGACGCCCGCAGGCGGCGGAATAAGTTGAAATCCTGTCATTTCCGGGGGCGTGTACCTCGGAAATGACACATCTCACACAAGGCAGGCTGACTTTTCCGCAAGGAATCGAGGCCTGCCTTGTGTGCAAACCTTCTCGAAAAAGTGGCTGCGCCACTTTTTCGACGGTTTCTCAGCGGTCCATATACCCTTCGGCGCACAGCAGCTCGGCCAGCAGAACCGCGCCGCCGGCGGCACCACGCAGGGTGTTGTGGCTCAGGCCCACGAACTTGTAGTCGTACTGGGTGTCCTCACGCAGACGGCCCAGGGAGATGGCCATGCCGCCCTCCAGCTCCCGGTCCAGCTTGGCCTGGGGACGGTCGGGCTCCTCAAAGTAGTGCAGGAACTGCTTGGGGGCGGAGGGGAGGTTCAGCTCCTGGGCGCGGCCCTTGAAGTTGGCCCAGTCGGCCTTGATCTGCTCGATGGAAGGCTTGCAGCCCTCCTTGAAGGAGACGAACACGGCGGCGGTGTGGCCGTCGGAGACAGGCACGCGCAGGCACTGGGCGGTGATGGCGGGACCCTCGGCCTTGACGATCTTGCCGCCCTCTACCTTGCCCCACACCTTCAGGGGCTCCTGCTCGCTCTTCTCTTCCTCGCCGCCGATGTAGGGGATCAGGTTATCCACCATCTCGGGCCAGCGCTCGAAGGTCTTGCCCGCGCCGGAGATGGCCTGGTAGGTGCACACCAGCACCTTGTCGATGCCGTACTTCAGCAGGGGGTGCAGGGCGGGGGCGTAGGACTGGATGGAGCAGTTGGACTTGACGGCGATGAAGCCCCGCTTGGTGCCCAGGCGCTGACGCTGGGCGGGGATGACCTCCAGGTGCTGGGGGTTCATCTCGGGCACCACCATGGGCACGTCGTCGGTCCAGCGGTTGGCGGAGTTGTTGGACACCACGGGGCACTCGGCCTTGGCGTAGCGCTCCTCCAGAGCCCGGATCTCCTCCTTCTTCATATCCACGGCGCAGAACACGAAGTCCACCATGCCGGCGATCTTCTCCACGTCGGCGGCGGCATCCATCACCACGATGTCCTTGGCCTCGTTGGGGATGGGGGTCTTCATGGCCCAGCGATTGGCCACGGCGTCCTCATAGCGCTTGCCGGCAGAGCGGGGAGAGGCGGCGATGACGGTGAGCTGGAACCAGGGGTGGTTCTCCATCAGGGTGACAAACCGCTGGCCCACCATACCGGTGCCGCCGATGATACCTACTTTATACTTTTTCATAGCAATTCTACCTCCACAACAGCACAGGGTATTCTATGTCCCGCGCTTAAAATAGATGATTGTAGGTGCTGGGCGTTCCGCGCCCCATTCTGCCCAGATATTGGCCCGGGTAAAAAAATAAATCAGCGGCTTTTCAAGCGGCTGATTTTGTACTATAATGGCGACTGTAGTTTAAACGCACCGCAGCCGACAAAATATTCACAAAAGCAGACAGCGCTCCACCTGGGCAGCCCGCCCGGGTGACAGTCGCAGGGCTGTTAACCAAGCGACCAGAGCCCGCTCCCTCCGGCAGAAGGGACCCTTCGGCGGCCTTCCCTTTGGACATGGCTCAGACGGGAACCGGCTCCCTGGCCATGCTTACTCATGTCAGCCGCGCCTCTATCTTGCAGAATTTGAATTTATCCTATCATCTTTCCCGGTAGGTGTCAAGGGACCGCATCGGAAGAAACGGAGAAATGGGGTTTACCATGAAAAGAATCTTTATGCAACTTGCCGCAGTGGTTTTGGCCGTGGCCGTGGCTGTGCCCATGGCGGCTCCCGCCCAGGCGGCCCAGAGTGACGAGCTCACCCTGCGGGTGGGGCTGGCCTACGGCAGCAGCGCTCTGGTCAGCGCCAATCTGGAGAACAACACAGGCTATGGTGCGGGCTACCGCTTCGGCTATTACGACAGCGACCTGGACTTTGTGGAGCTGGGCCGCACCAGCTCCAGCGTCACCCAGCTGACCATGGTAAAGGCCCAGAACGTGTGGGTCAGCGGCACCAGCTACTCCACCTCCAACAACGGAGGTACCCTCATCGGCTGCTACCACGTGCAGATGCCGGGCTCCTACAACAGCTTCAATGCCGCCTCTTCCGCGGCGTCGGCCTACTCCGACGGCTTTGTGGCCTGGATCGACGGGGAGTACCAGGTGCGTGTGGGCGCCTATGAGACCGAGGCGGAGGCCCAGAGCTGGGCCGGCAGCCTGGGCGGCACCGTAGTGGGCACCAGCTCCTACGCAGTCAATGTGACCGAGACCGGGGTGGCAAAGATCCTCTTCCAGTTTGACGGCGGCTCCTCCAAGGCTCTGGGCATTATGCCCGACGTCACCGGGGTGGGGGAGACCCGCACTTGGTTCAAGGACTACCGCTACCCCGGCGGCTTCCGCTATGAGCGGATCAATGGCGGTAATCTGACCGTGGTGAATATTGTGGACATGGAGGACTACCTCGTGGGCGTGGTGCCCAATGAGATGAGCGACAGCTGGCCCATGGAGGCCCTGAAGGCCCAGGCGGTGTGCGCCCGCAGCTACGCCTACAACTCCCTCAACCACCACAGCACCTACCACTTTGACATCTGCAACGGCACCGACTGCCAGGTCTATTACGGATACGGCAAAAAGGGAGTCAACAACGTCAACGCCGCCCAGGCGGTGGAGGAGACCGCCGGGGTGTATGCCCTCTACAACGGCAAGCCCATCGAGGCATTCTACTCCGCCAGCCACGGCGGGGCCAGCGAGAGCGTGTACAACGTGTGGGGCTCCTCTCTGACCACCTACCCCT
This sequence comes from uncultured Oscillospiraceae bacterium, assembly GCA_944385665.1. Classification (GTDB taxonomy): domain Bacteria; phylum Bacillota; class Clostridia; order Oscillospirales; family Oscillospiraceae; genus Lawsonibacter. Next base: position 31,869 of record CALWYB010000023.1, on the reverse strand, counting down.
ACCTGTGCGGCGTGAAGGACCCCTATGAGGCGGATGCCGACTCCGTGAATCCCTACTCCTCCTGGACGGTATCTTACACCACGTCCTCTCTGACCCAGCGCCTGCAAGGGAAGGGGTACGGCAACGGAACCACGGTGGCCTCCCTGGATCTCACCTACTCCGATCTGGGCAACGTGATCGCCGTGAAGGTGAACTACGCCAACGGCCAGAGCAACACCTTTAATCCCACCTACATCCGCAGCGTCTTTGGGGTCAGCTCCATCCGCTTCCAGGTCAACAGCGCCGGCAGCGGCACCGGGGGGACCGCCTCTGACGGCTCCCTGGCGGTGAACGGCTCCGGGACTCTGCCGGACCAGGACAGCTACTACGTCATCAGCGGCACCGGCACCATCAGCCAGGCCGACCGGGAGGACCTGTACGCCATCTCCGGCAGCGGCTCCATTGACGCGGTGACCTCCGGCGGCGGCTCCAGCGTGACGGAGGGCAGCGTGGTCCACGTCACCGGCAGCAATTACGTCTTTACCGGCAGCGGCAATGGCCACCAGATCGGCATGAGCCAGTGGGGCGCCTACGCCATGGCCAAGCGCGGGCTTACATACAAAGACATCGTTACCTTCTATTTCCCCGGCGTCACCGTGGGATGACATATTAGATTTTTAGAGAGAAAGGCGAATACCACATTGAAGACCTCAGATTTTGATTTTTACCTCCCCGAGGAGCTCATCGCCCAGACCCCTCTGGAGCGGCGGGACGCCTCTCGGCTTCTCACCCTGGACAAGCGCACCGGGGCGGTGGAGCACCACCACTTCTATGAGCTGCCCCAGTTCCTCCGTCCCGGAGACTGCCTGGTGCTCAACAACTCCCGGGTCATCCCCGCCCGGCTCATCGGCCACCGCCCCACCGGCGGCGTGTGCGAGGTGCTGCTGCTGGTGGACAAGGGGGACAAGTGCTGGGAGTGTCTGGTGCGCCCGGGGCGCAAGCTGAAACCCGGCGCCCAGGTGATTTTCGGCGACGGCACGGAGCTTACCGCCACCATCGAGAAGGAACTGGACGACGGCAAGCGCCTGGTCCGGTTCCACTACCAGGGCATTTTCCTTGAAATCCTGGAGCGGCTGGGCAAGATGCCCCTGCCTCCCTACATCAAGGCGGAGCTCCAGGACCAGGAGCGGTACCAGACCGTCTACTCCAAGGTGAACGGCTCCGCCGCCGCCCCCACCGCCGGGCTCCACTTTACTCCCGAGCTGCTGGAGCAGATCCAGAAGATGGGGGTCAAGCTGTGCTACGTGACCCTCCACGTGGGCCTTGGCACCTTCCGCCCGGTGAAGGCGGAGGACATCCAGGACCACGAGATGCACTCGGAGTACTGTCAGATCAGCCAGGAGACGGCGGACGTCATCAACGAGACCAAGAAAAACGGCGGGCGGGTCATCTGCGTGGGCACCACCTCCTGCCGCACCATCGAGTCCTTTGCCGCCGAGGACGGCACCATGACCGAGCGCTCCGGCTGGACCAACATCTTTATCTACCCCGGCTACCGCTTCAAGGTGCTGGACGCCCTCATCACCAACTTCCACCTGCCGGAGAGCACCCTCATCATGCTGGTGTCCGCCCTGGCGGGCCGGGAGCACGTGCTGGCGGCCTACGAGGAGGCGGTGAAGGAGCGCTACCGCTTCTTCTCCTTCGGCGACGCCATGTTTATTTCCTGAGGTTTGCGTATGGATATTCGTTTGCGCCCCTGGAGAGAGGAGGACGAGGAGTTTTTGACCCGCTATGCCAACGATAAGGAGATCGCCCGCTGGCTGCGGGATGTGTTTCCTTACCCCTATACCCAGGAGAATGCCCGGGGATTTGTGGCCTACTGTCTGGCCGTGGATCAGGAGCGGGAACTGCTCCGGGTAATTGAGGCAGACGGGCAGGCGGTGGGCAGCATTTCCCTGACCCGGGGGCGGGATGTGGAGTGCCGCAGTGCGGAGTTGGGCTACTGGCTGGGCCGGGCTTTTTACGGAAAAGGCATCATGACAGAGGCCGTCCGGCAGATGTGCCTGCTGGGTTTGGAACGCTGGAACATTGTCCGCATTTTTGCCCAGCCTTACGCCCAAAATTTAGCCTCCTGCCGGGTGCTGGAGAAGGCTGGCTTCTCCCGGGAGGGCCTGCTGCACCAAAGCATCTGGAAATGGGGACAGCTCCAGGACAGCTGTATTTACGCCCTGCTGAGGGAGAACCTGGAGCAAGTGTAATAAGATCAAAATGTAAGGAGTTTTTTTGTGTTTGAAGTGATCAAGCAAGAGGGGAGAGCCCGCCGGGGTGTCTTCACCTGTCCCCACGGCACCGCCCAGACCCCGGTGTTCATGAACGTGGGCACCCAGGGGGCCATCAAGGGGGCGGTGTCCGCCCACGATTTGAAGGACATCGGCTGTCAGATCGAGCTGTCCAACACCTACCACCTCCACCTGCGCCCCGGGGACGGGGTGATCAAGCAGCTGGGGGGCCTTCATAAGTTCATGGACTGGGACGGCCCTATGCTCACCGACAGCGGCGGGTTCCAGGTGTTCTCCCTGGCCTCCCTGCGGAAGATCAAGGAGGAGGGGGTCCATTTCTCCTCCCACATCGACGGGCGGAAGATCTTTATGGGTCCCGAGGAGTCCATGCAGATCCAGTCCAACCTGGGCAGCGACATCGCCATGGCCTTTGACGAGTGCATCGAGAACCCCGCGCCCAAAGAGTATGTGGAGCGCTCCATCGCCCGCACTACCCGGTGGCTGGAGCGGTGCGTCATCGAGCATAAGCGACTCAATACCCTGCCCGACTGCGTGAACCCCGGCCAGATGCTCTTCGGCATCAACCAGGGGGGTACCTACCCCGACCTGCGCATCCAGCACATGGAGGACATCGCCAAGCTGGACTGCGACGGCTACGCCATCGGCGGCCTGGCGGTGGGGGAGCCCACCCAGGTGATGTACGACATCATCGATGCCGTGGAGCCCCACATGCCCAAGGACAAGCCCCGCTACCTCATGGGGGTGGGTACCCCCTCCAACATCATCGAGGCGGTGGCCCGGGGCGTGGACTTCTTCGACTGCGTCATGCCCGCCCGCAACGCCCGCCACGGCAAGCTCTACACCTGGAAGGGCACCATCAACATCAAAAACGAGAAGTACAAGCTGGACACCAGGCCCATTGACGAGACCTGCACCTGTCCCGCCTGCCAGCACTTCTCCCGGGCCTATCTCCGCCACCTGATTACGGCAGGGGAGATGCTGGCCATGCGCCTGGCGGTGCTCCACAACCTGCACTTCTATAACGAGCTCATGCAGCGTATCCGGGACAGTTTGGACAACGGCACCTTTGAGGAGTTCCGGAAGACCTATTCCGGCCTGCTGGACAAGCCCCGCCAGGAGGATTAAAGGGCTAAAATTGGGAAAAGGACTTGCCAACTCAGGGCAAATCCGCTATAATGACACATAACGCGTGAAGCGAACCTGTTTCGAAAGCAAGATTTTGGAGGGAACAATATGGATTACAGTTGGATCTTAATGCTGGTGCTCATGTTTGCCCTGCTTTACTTCTTTATGATCCGCCCCGAGAACAAGCGGAAGAAGGAAGCCGAGAACCTGCGCAACTCCCTGGCGGTGGGTGACGAGATCACCACCATCGGCGGCATTACCGGCACCGTGTGCGGGGTGAAGGAGAACACCGTGGTGTTCGAGACCGGCGCCGACCGGGTGCGTCTCGAGGTCACCAAGTGGGCCATCTCCACCAAGAACGGCCAGAGCACTCAGGCTACCCGCTGATTCATTCCATGGCATAAAGAAAACCCTCCCTGCATAGTCTTCCAGCAAGGAAGAACAGCGGGGAGGGTTTTTGCATGGCTGGAAAACGGGAGAAGAAACCGGAGGACCCGGCGGCGGTGTGGCTGGGCACCATGTGCCGCCTGCTGAAGGGGGGCGGCGTGGCGGTGGTGACAGCGGCCCTGGGGCTGGTGGTGTGCGCCCTGCTGGTGTCGGGCGGCATGGTAGGGGAGAAGCTCATGGGCCGGGGGATCCTGGCTATCTGTGTGGTAAGCAGTCTGGTGGGCGGCCTGGTGGCTGTCCGCCGCCTGGAGCGGGGCACGCTCCTGGCCGGACTGGGGGTGGGCGGCATCCTCTTTTTGCTGCTGTTGACGGCGGGATTTCTCCTCTATGAGGACGCCTCCCTCTCCAACGGCGGAGTGCCCATCCTCATCGCCTGCTGCTGCGGAGGCGCCATCGCCGGGGTGCTGGGCGGAAGGCCCAGGAAAAAACGGAAAAGATAGATTGAAATGCGGTGCAAGGTATGGTATAATGTTTTCAAACCTATAAGATTTAGGAGGAGATTCCAATGAAACACATTCAGACTCTCAATGGCGCTACTCTGAAGGCCAGCGCTGCCAAGGGCGGCTGCGGCGAGTGCCAGACCTCTTGCCAGTCTGCCTGCAAGACTTCCTGCACTGTGGCCAACCAGAAGTGCGAGAACCAGTAATATAAAAAGCGGCCTGAAAGGGGCAGGCGTTTGGCCTGCCCCTTTTTATGCCCTGAATCCCCAAAAAGGGGAGCGGAGGCAGGGCCATAGGAAAGGATTTTTGAGATGGTACATACCTTTACCGCCCTGGGCCAGTACCTGGCGGCGGATGTAAACAGCGGCGCGGTCCACGTGCTGGACCGCATGGGCTACGACCTGCTCTCCAAGGTGGAGGGACCCATGGGGGAGAAGTGCCCCCAGGAGCTGAAGGATCAGCTGCCCCAGTATGACCCGAAGGAGCTGGACGAGCTGTGGGAGGAGCTGCGGGGGCTCCAGGAGCAGGGTCTGCTCTTTTCCAGCGACGACTACATTGACGCGGACAAGGCCATGGCGCTGCCCCGGCAGGCGGTGGTGAAGGCCCTGTGCCTGCACGTGTCCCACGACTGCAACCTGCGGTGCAAGTACTGCTTCGCCTCCACCGGCGACTTTGGCACCGGCCGGAAGATCATGAGCTTTGAGACCGCCAAGCGGGCCATCGACTGGGTGGTACAGAAGTCGGGCAAGCGGCGCAACATCGAGGTGGACTTCTTCGGCGGCGAGCCTCTCATGGCCATGGATACCGTGAAAAAGACGGTGGAGTACGCCCGGTCCCTGGAGAAGGAGCACGACAAGGTGTTCCGCTTCACCATCACCACCAACGGTGTGCTGCTCAACGACGAGAACATCGAGTACATCAACCGGGAGATGTCCAACGTGGTCCTCTCCCTGGATGGCCGTCCCTCCGTCAACGACCACATGCGTCCCACCGTCAACGGGAAGGGGAGCTATGACGTGATTGTGCCCAAGTTCCAGAAGCTGGTGGCCGGCCGGGGCACCAAGGACTACTATGCCCGGGGCACCTTTACCCGGGAGAATCTGGACTTCGGCGAGGATGTGAAGCACCTGGCCTCTCTGGGCTTCCGCAGCGTGTCGGTGGAGCCCGCCAGCGGCCCCCTGGACGACCCCTTCGCCATCAAGGAGGAAGATCTGTCCCAGGTGAAGGCGGAGTACGAGAAGCTGGCCGGCGAGCTGCTGGGCCGCAAGGACGTGAACTTCTTCCACTTCAACGTGGACCTCAAGCAGGGCCCCTGCGTCATCAAGCGCCTGCGTGGCTGCGGCGCGGGCTGTGAATATGTTGCCATCACCCCCGACGGAGACATCTACCCCTGTCACCAGTTCGTGGGGAAGGAGGAGTACCGCATGGGCAGCGTGTATGACGGTTCCTTCGACATGGAGATCTCCGGCAAGTTTGCCGACCAGAACATCTACACTCGTCCCGCCTGCCGCCAGTGTTGGGCCCGGTTCTACTGCAGCGGCGGCTGCTCCGCCTCCAACCTGCTGGTCAATGGTGACATAAGCCAGTCCAACGAGGTGGCCTGTGAAATGGAGCGCAAGCGTCTGGAGTGCGCCATCGCCATGAAGGCCATCGCGGCGGGCATGGGGGAAACTGGAAATACAGAGTGCAATAATACGGACTGTAATCAGTGCGGCGACTGCCAGTAAGTGATTTTTCGAGATTATTCCCTGTAATCACCTATATTTTTCCTCAAAAAAGCACATAAAAACGGGGAATTTCCCCAAAAAATCCGGCGGAGACGAAAAAGAAACGTCTCCGCCGGAGCTTTTTACTTTACGAAGTTAACATAACGCAGTTAACATAAAAAATTCGTTAAAACGACATTTTTTGAGAAAATGCGGAAAAACACTTGCGTGAAACCTGTGTGAGGGATATAGTAAAAATAACAAAAGAAATCCAACCAAATGTAGGACGCGCAGTCTATTTTTGGGGGTCGGCTCATAGGCTGAAACCAGAGAGGTGACAGCCATGAAGCGACGGGACGTGATCGTTGATTTTCCCCGGCCCCTGGTGCCCCTGATGATGCTCAGCGCCTGTTTTCTGTTGGGCGGGATTCTGGGGGCGGCCTTTGGCGGGCTGATGAGTGAGGCCAGCGCCCAGGAGCTGGCTGCCTATCTCAACACCTATCTCACCCTGGCCCGGGACGGGGGGATCCCCGTGGAGTTCTGGGGGGTGGCCTGGGAGCAGTTTCGCCTGCTGCTGGCAGTCATTTTGTTGGGCCTCACCGCCCTGGGGGTGGTGGGCATCCCGGTGCTGTTCGGGGTGAGGGGTTTTCTTTTCGCCTTCTCGGTGGCCGGGCTGTGCCGGGTGTTTGGGACGGCAGGGCTGGTGCCGGGGCTGTTTCTCTTCGGTCTGCCCGCCTTCCTGTGGGCGCCGGTGCTGTTTCTGGCGGGAGCCCAGTGCGTCAACAGCGCATGGGTGCTGCTGCGGCGGCTGCGGTTGGAGAGCCGGGAGCCGCTGCCCTTTACCTCCGCCTACTGGGGGCGGCTGGGGCTGTGTGGGGCGGCCCTGATGGTATGTGTGATGTTGGAGTATCTGGCCGCGCCGGTGTTGTTGGCCGCGGCGGCCAAGCTTGTGTTGTAGTGTGTGTTGTTTGAGAATTGGATGCATTTGAAGAGGGAGTTGTGCTTGTGTCTGAGCTGCTGGATCTGTTTGAAGAGTATTTGACCACAGAGAAAAAATCGTCGCCCAATACGGTGAGTTCCTATTTGCGGGACATGCACCAGTTTGAGACGGCCATGGCGGAGCACGACCTGGAGCTGACCGAGCTGGCGGCCCAGGACGTGGAGCTCTATACAGACAGCCTGGTCCGAAAGGGGAAGTCTGCCGCCACAGTGACCCGGTCCATTGCCTCCATCAAGTCCTTCTATCACTGCATGATGGCCCTGGGGCTGATGGACCACAATCCGGCCAAGGATGTGGTTGCCGCCAAGGTGGAGCGCAAGCTGCCCCAGATTTTGACCGGCAAGGAAGTGGAGCTGTTTCTGGAGCAGCCCGACTGCTCCGACCTGAAGGGTTTTCGGGACCGGGCCATGCTGGAGCTGCTCTACGCCACCGGCATCCGGGTCAGCGAGCTCATCGCCCTGGACGTGGACGACCTGAACCTGCCTGCCGGAGTGCTCCACTGCGCCAGCAAGGGGAGGGAGCGGATCATCCCCCTGTACCATACCGCCATCCGGGCCTTGGACGAATACCTTACCCGGGTGCGTCCCCAGATCATTGAGTCCCCCGATGAAACGGCCCTGTTTGTCAACATGAGCGGGGAGCGGATGAGCCGCCAGGGCTTCTGGAAGCTCATCAAGCACTACCAGGAGAAGGCGGGCATTCAGAAGGACATCACCCCCCACACCCTGCGCCACTCCTTCGCCGCCCACCTGCTGGAGAACGGGGCCGACCTGCGCTCCATCCAGGAGATGCTGGGCCACGCGGACATCTCCTCCACCCAGATCTACTCCCGGCTGGTGAATCAGAAGCTGAAAGACGTCTACCACAAGGCCCATCCCAGAGCGTAAAGAAGACACAACCCCCGGCTTGAAAAAGCCGGGGGTTTTTCTTGACAAGTTTATTCTACAAGCGTAGAATATAATTAGATTCTACAAATGTAGAGAGGAGGTGCTTCCATGGATACCACCCGCCGATTGCCCGACGGAGAGCTGGCGGTGATGCAGGCCCTGTGGTCCCGCACCCCGCCGGTGACCAGCGGAGAGCTGCAGCAGCAGCTCCAGGAGAGCCACCCCATGGCCCTGACCACCCTGCTCACGGTGCTCACCCGCCTGGCGGACAAAGGCTTTGTGAAGATCGAGAAGGAGGGCCGCAGCAGCCGGTACTACCCCCTGGTTACCCAGGAGACCTACCTGGCCGGCCAGAGCCGGCGGTTTCTGGACCAGCTGTGCGGGGGCAGTCTCTCCGCCTTTGCGGCGGCCCTGTGCGACAGCGGCCTGACCCGGGAGGAGCTGGACGAGCTGCGGGACCTGCTGGAGAGGGGGACGCTATGAACGGATTGGCCAACCTGACAGCGCTTGTTTTTGGCGGACTGTTTGCCTGGATGGTAATCGCCCGCTCGGGAGAACAGGAGGGAAGAGGGCGGAAATATCTGCCGTATCTCAACAGTGGGGTGCTGCCCAGCTATGTGATCATGATGCTGGTGCTCAACGGGATGTATGCGGGCTGGGAGGGAGACAGCCAGGTGTGGACGGGCCTGGTCGGCTGGATGTTTGAGGTCTTTCTTCAAGTGAGCCTGTATTTTCTCCTGCTGGCCCTGGTGCTGCCCCTGCTGCGCCGGTACATCCGGGCAGGGGCCTGCGCCATGCTGTGGATCATCCCCAACTACCTCTATCTCACCTACAGCACTAACCGGCACACCATGCCCCGGTGGGTCATCCCACTTCCCGGGGGATGGCTGGAGGCGGCAGGCGTAATCTGGCTGGCGGGGATGCTGGCGGTGCTGGGGTGGAAGATCGTTGCCCATCTCCGCTTCCGCCGGTGGCTGCTCCGGGAGGCAGAGCCGGTGTCCGACCCAGAGGTGCTCTCCGTGTGGGAGGAGACGGTGGAGTGGGCGCGGATAAAACGCATGCGGTATCGTCTGGTGATCTCGCCCCAGGCAACCACCCCCATGTCCATCGGGCTGCTTTGGACCAGCACCCGGGTAGTGCTGCCCCAGCGGCACTACACCCCGGAGGAGCTGAAGCTCATCTTCCGCCATGAACTGGTACATATCAGCCGGGAGGACGCCGGGAACAAATTCTTTCTGGCCTTTTGTACCGCCGTGTGCTGGTTCAACCCCCTTATGTGGCTGGCGGTGCGGCGCAGCTCGGAGGATCTGGAGCTCAGCTGCGACGAGACGGTGCTCAGCGAACTGGAGGAGGGGGAGCGGCGGCAGTACGCCCAGCTTATTCTCCGTACGGCGGGGGACAGCCGGGGCTTTACCACCTGCCTGTCCGCCTCGGCCACCGCCCTGCGCTACCGGCTCAGGAGCATCATGAAGCCGGGCAGAAAGCTTCCCGGCGCCCTGCTGGTGGGGGTGATCTTCTTTCCGCTGTATGTCACCTGCGGCCAGGTGGGGCTGGCCTATGGGGCGGGGACCGGGCAAGCGGATCTCTTTCCGGGAGAAGCTGGGACGGTCTCCCTGACCGAGGCGACCTGGACCGGGGAGAGACCCTATGTCCCGGTTTCGTGCCGGGATGAGGGAGCTCTGGAGGACTACCTGTCCTCCTTGACGCTGTACCGGCTGTTCCGGGACGATGCCGATAGCAGCGCCCAGGATCAGCCGCTCCTTCTGACCTACGATACGCCCAAGGGTCCCTTGAGCATGACGCTGTGGAGAAACTATGTGACGGTGATGCCCTCCTGGGAGGAGATTACGCAGTGGCACAATTACTATGTGTCCGGCGGGCTGGACTGGGAGAGGCTCGGGCAGCTGTTTGACCGGTAGCAAAGACCCGCCAACATCGGAAGGAGGTATGGTATGCATCCTACATACCGCTTGGAGAGGGGACAGAGATGAACGGATTTCGTATCGTGATAGCACTGAGCTTCAGCGGAATATTTGCCTGGGGGACCCTTAACTTCTCAGGGGTAGAGAAGGGGGAGAGGCCCCGGTATCGGTCCTGTGTAGGCGGCTGGTTGCTTCCCACGTTTGTGGCGACCCTTCTGGGACTGAACCTGGTATTTTTTAGTTGGGATGGGATGAATCAGCTGACCGACACCTGGATCTTTGGGGTGCTTCTCCACGTGAGCTTGTATTTCCTCCTGTTGACCCTGGCCCTGCCTCTGCTGCGCCGATCCATCCGGGCGGGGGCCTGCGCCATGCTGTGGCTTGTCCCAAACTACCTCTACATGACCTATCATACCAACCTCTTTCTCCCGCCCCACTGGATCGTCACTCTGCCCTGGAGGTGGATGGGCGGGCTGACCAGCCTGTGGCTGGCGGGGATGTGGACGGTGCTGGGGTGGAAGATCGTTGCCCATCTCCGGTTCCGCCGGTGGCTGCTCCGGGAGGCGGAGCCGGTGTCCGACCCGGAGGTGCTCTCCGTGTGGCAGGCGGAGGTGGAACGGGCGCGGGTGAAGAAACCCAAGTTCCGTCTGGTGACCTCGCCCCAGGCAGTTACCCCCATGTCCATTGGCCTGTTTGAGCGGAGCACCCGGGTGGTGCTGCCCCGGCGGCACTATACCCCGGAGGAGCTGAAGCTTATTTTCCGCCATGAACTGGTGCACGTTGGCCGCGCGGATGCCTGGAACAAGTTCTTTTTGGTGTTCTGCAATGCCATGTGCTGGTTCAACCCGCTCATGTGGCTGGCCATGAGGCGAAGCTCCGAGGACTTGGAGCTCAGCTGCGATGAGGCGGTACTAACGGGCCTGGACGAGGAGGAGCGGCGGCGGTACGCCCAGCTCATTCTGCGTACGGCGGGGGACAGCCGGGGTTTTACCACCTGCTTGTCCGCCTCGGCCTCGGCTTTGCGCTACCGGCTCAAGAGCATCATGAAGCCGGGCAGAAAGCTTCCCGGCGCCCTGCTGGTGGGAACCGTCTTTTTTGTCCTGTTTATGACCTGCGGTCAGGTGGGGCTGGCCTATGAGGCGGGGACAGGGGAGAGCGCCATCTACCACGGCAATTCCCGTCAAGGTGTACTGGAGCACAGGTGCGGCGGAGCGATGGCGGCTTGCCTGAGACGATGCTGGTCTGCCGGGACGAGGATGCTCTGGGGGACTATCTGGCCTCGCTGTCTCTGTCGGAGATGTCAGGCAGCTGCAGGACGTTCTACGGGGTAGGCGGAGAGCAGATCGTCCTGCTGTATAACACCCGGGAGAAGGATGTCCTGTCCGTTGTGCTGTGGGACGACTATATCAAGGTGGAGCCTCTCGGGGAGGACGGGGCGCCGGCATATTATTACTATGTGTCCGGCGGGCTGGACTGGGAGAAGCTGCACCGGCTGCTGGAACCGGAGGTTGTATGAACCGTAAGGCGGGCGCGGAGAAATCTGCGCCCGCCTTCGGCGTTCCTCCCATTGAAACCGGGGCGGTCTTACGGTATAATCGAGACGTTAAGCTCGGAGCCAGCTCCGGGCGGAGGATCGGATCACCATGGGAGGAAACCATATGAACGGATATTTGACGGTTATTTCCGTGCTGTTGCTGCTTTTGGCGGCGGCGGCCATCAGCTGGCGGCGGGCGGATCAGAATGTCAAGCAGCTGGACAAGCTGCTCACCGACGCCATGGACGGCCGCCTGCCCCAGGAGGCTTCGGAGCAGGCTGGCTCGCTGGAGCGCCGCCTGCGGGAGTATCTGACCTACAACGGACAGTCTGCCCGGACGGTCCAGGCCCAGACGGAGCAGATCGGCGCCCTGGTCACCGACATCTCCAACCAGGCCCAGGAGCCCATCGGGGAACTGCAGCGGTGTGTCAAGCAGCTTACCCGGCAGCCCCTCACCCCGGAGGAACAGAAGTGCGCCCAGGGCATTGCCGCCCAGGCTGACCGGCTCCAGGCCCTGGTGGAGGCCATGGTCAAGACCTCCCGCCTGGAGACCGGGGAGATCTCCCTGCACACCCAGGCCGACGAGCTGGCTCCCATGATATCCCGGGCGGCGGCCCGGTATGCCCCCAAGGCCTGGGACAAGGAGGTGACCCTCACCACCGGGGACGACCAGGGTCGGGTGGTCTTTGACGCCAAGTGGACGGAGGAGGCCCTGTGCTGCCTGCTGGACAACGCGGTGAAATACACCTCCTCCGGCGGCTCCATCCGGGTGGAGGTGCGCAATGAGGAGAAGTTTTCCGTCATTCAGGTCTCCGACACCGGACCGGGTATCCCCGAGCAGGACCAGGCCCGGATTTTCGGGCGGTTCTGCTCCATCCCCCAGAAGGACCAGCCCAAGGGAGTGGGTATGGGCCTGTACTTTGCCCGCCAGGTGGCGGAAGGGCAGGGGGGCTATATCAAGGTGGAGAGCATTTTGGGGAAGGGGAGCACCTTCTCGTTGTACCTGCCCCAGGAGAAGAAGAAAAAGCCCGCCAAGCGCCCGGGAGGAGCCGGACGGTAAGAAGACGGGCCGGAGACTGCACCGCCTTTGGCGGCGGAAGAAAGGGAAGTTGGGATATGCTGAAGGAAATCGTCTATGTCTACGCAGTCTATCAGGAGCGCAGCTTTTCCAAGGCTGCCCAGAAGCTGTTTATTTCCCAGCCTGCCCTCAGCGCTATGGTGAAGAAAGCGGAGCAGGAGATCCGTACCCCCATTTTTGACCGCAGCACCAACCCCATCTCGCTGACCACGGCGGGGCGCTACTACATCAGCCAGGTGGAAAAGATCCTGAAGATCCAGCGGGAGATGGAGTCCTATTTCCAGGTCCTGTCGGCGCGGGGAGATAGCCAGCTGCGGCTGGGGGGCTCATCCTTCTTCCTGTCCTATATTTTCCCGCCTATGGTCACCCGGTTTGAGGAGCACTACGGGAAGGTGTCTGTGTCCTGGCTGGAGCTGCGGAACACCGAGCTTATCTCCCGATTGCAGGACCGCTCCATCGACTTTTTCCTGGAGGTGGACGAGTTGGCCAGCCCCCAGCTGGAGAGGCTGGTCTGCGGAGAGGAGCGGGTCATCCTGGCGGTGCCCGCAAGCTGGGAGATCAACGAGCGGCTGGGGGAGTACCGTCTGACTGCCGAGGAGATCCACGCCCGAAAGCATCTCAGCGGCCAGGTGCCTGCGGTGGATCTGGGGATGTTTGCGGACAAGCCCTATGTCCTTCTGCGGGAGGGCAACGACAGCTTCCAACGGGCGGTGGCCATCTGCCGCAGCGCCGGGTTTACTCCCAAACCCGCCATGATGGTGGACCAGGTGCTCACCTCCTACTATCTGGCCGCCGAGGGCAACGGCATCGCCTTCATCCGGGACTCCATCCTCTTTTACGCGGATATGACGGAGAAGCTGTACTTCTACCTCATCGATGACCCTCTGGCGGTGCGGCCCGTCTATCTCTACTACAAGAAGGATATGGACCTCTCGCCGGTGGCCCGGGACTTTCTCCGCTTTGTGGAGGAGGGCTGACCGGCCTGCATCTGATGTTCTGGCGGCAAGGGGACGGTATAAGCGCCTGGTTATACCGTCCCCTTGTTTTTTGAATTGGACGGATTCCAGATTTTACATTATACTTGCATCAAACGGATCGGTTGAGTCCACCACGATCCCACTGTTCGTTATCTGCTTGGAAAGGAGCGCACCGAAGATGTACATTACCAGTGAAAAGATTTTCTTTGACCCGATTCTGCAGGCCAGAATCAAGGATCGATTCTACTATGTGAATGAGGACTATCTGGGCCGGCCCCGGCAGTTTTTTGAAAATTCCGGCGGTTCCCTGCGCCTGAAGGCCGCCGTGGAGGAGAAGGCCCGGCTGGAGAAGATCCCCGACTGCCCCGAGCGGATGCACGACGTGTCCATGATGCTCAAGGAGGTCAAGGCCAAGGGCATCCGGGACATTATGGAAGTCATCTTCGGCGCCAAGCCGGGCTCCGGCGCCCTGGTTACCGAGCTGACCGCCTCCCAGGTGATGTTCCAGATCACCCGCACCATTCTGGAGAATGCCCCCGGCACCAACGCGGTGACCACCTCCATCGAGCACCCCTCCGCCTACGACTCCATGGAGCTGTACTGCCAGCGGACCGGGAAGGAGTTCCGGGTGGCCCAGGGCAACCCCGCCACCGGCGGCGTGGATCTGGACGAGATCCTGCGGCACATCGACAAGGATACCTGCCTGCTCAGTGTGATGAGCGCCTCCAATGTGTCCGGCTACCTCTTTGACATCGAGACCCTGGTCCAGGAGGCCCGGAAAATTAACCCCGACCTGTACATCATCTCCGACGCGGTGCAGCATATGCCCCACGGCGTTCTGGACGTGGAGAAGTGCCAGCTGGACGGCTGCAATTTTGCCCCCTACAAGGCCTTCGGCATCCGCGGCTGCGGATACGGCTATGTCTCCGACCGAGTGGCCCGCATGCCCCACCACAAGCTGCTGGCCAAGGCGGAGAAGGAGTGGGAGCTGGGTACCTTCCCCCATCCCAACTACGCCGCCATCTCCGCCGTGGTGGACTACGTCTGCTGGCTGGGCAGCCAGTTCTCCCAGGAGACTGACCGACGCGCCCTCTTTGTCACCGGCATGGACCGCATCCACCTCCAGGAGCACTCCCTGCTGGTGCACATGATGGAGGGTACGCCGGAGATTCCCGGCCTGCGCCACATCCCCGGCGTCAACGTCTACCTGGACTCTCCCGACGATGTGGACCGGGATCTGATCTCCGCCATCGGCATCCAGGGCCTGGACTTCACCCAGGCGGTGGCTGAGTACTATAAGCGGGGAGTCACCGTGTTTGACCGGGTGAACACCAGCCTCTACTCCAAGCGCATCGTAGAGTCCCTGGGGCTGACCGGTGCCATCCGGGTTTCGCCCCTCCACGTCCACGACACCCACGACATCGATCAGTTCCTGGAGGTCACCGCCGACATTGCCCGCACTTTTGCCCGGTAAGGCGGACTCCAGCTCCATACCGCTCTGAAAGAATGAAAACACGCCGCAGACTCCTGTTTCACAGGGCCTGCGGCGTGTTTGCTCGTACGCACTGGGACCGCTCAGCGGCGTGCAAAGGCAGGGGAGAGGAAAAGAGAGCCGCCGGAACAAAGAACGGGTTGCATATTTTTTGTTTTTCCGTATGATTAGGATAGAACAAGAGAATGGGGGAAACCACATGAATCAACGCATCCGGTATCTGGATTTTCTTCGCTGTCTGGCGATTTTCTTTGTCGTCATCCTGCACAGCATTACGCCCACGCTGGTGAACACCGGGCTCTATTCCTGCACAACGTGGTATCTGTGCATGGGGATCGACCCCTTTGACCGCACGGGAGTCCCGCTGTTTTTTATGATCAGCGGCTTTTTGCTGCTCAGCCGTTCCAGCACGGAGCGGGTGGGGGACTTTTATGAGCATAACATTCCCAAACTGGTGATCCCGCTGACCGTGTGGAGCCTCATCTATTACGCCGCCGAGGTGGTCTACGGGCAGCATCCCATCGACATTCTTGATTTTCTGAGCCGATTTTTGAATCAGGGCGTCAGCTATCACATGTGGTTTATCTATACCCTGGTGGGGATCTATCTCCTTTGTCCCTTCCTCAAGCGGATCGTGGACCACTGTACCACCAGGCAGCTGGTGGTGCTGCTGGCGGTCATTTTGTTCCCCACCACCCTGCGGCCTGTCCTCAATCGGTTTTCTCCGGTGGACATCTACCTGTTTGGCCCCATGATGGAAGGCCTCGTCGGCTATTTCCTGCTGGGCTACCTGCTGGGCCGGGCAAAATTTCAGAAGAAGACCCGCATTCTGATCTATCTGGGCGGCGCGGTGGGATACGCGGCCTGCCTGCTGGGAAATCTGGCCCAGGCCTCTCCCCAGGAGATTGGGCTGCCCATGAATGGGGGGTATCTGCTCAACCACTATCTGCTGGCAGCCAGTATCTTTGTGTTTTTCCAAACCTGGTTTGAGCGGCACTCCGCCAAGCTGGAAAAGCTGTCCGGTCCCTTGGAAAAGGCGTCCAATCTGGTCTTCGGCGTGTATTGGGTCCATGCGCTGGTGCTGAACGTTCTAAACGCCCTGGTGGATTTCCAGGGGCCGCTGCTGGTGTGGGTGGTGGTCCAGATCGGCGGTACGCTGGTACTTTCTGTTCTGATTTCCGCCGTCATTTCCACAGTTCCCATCCTGCGCCGCATGCTTGCATAAAGGGAGGAGCCACATGGAACTTCGGGGTCTGAGATATTTTTCTTCGGTGGCGGCACTGCTGGAACATATCAAAAAATGCCTCACGCCTATTTCTGACCATCCAGAATAAGTATTAGACGTAGATGAAAAGCCGTTTTAAAATGTGGGTGTCCAAGCTAGGACATCCGCATTTTTTCTTTGGAGGCTGGGATATGACCATACAGGAGGCAAGCGAGCGCTATCAGATCCCCATGAGCATTCTGCGGGAATATGAGAGCTGGGGACTGTGCGGGGCGGTCAAAAAGGTAATGGGGGACTGGCAGTACGATGACACCGATTTGGAACGGCTGAGTACGATCATGACCCTCCACGACATTGGATTCACCACAGAAGAGGTGGAAGTTTACATGCGGCTTCTTCTGGAAGGAGAGCTCTCCGTTGGGCAGAGGCTGCGTATGTTGGAAGAAAAGCGCAGCGCCGCTCTGGACGAGATCCACTTCAAAGAGCATCAGCTTCTGCGGCTGGATTACCTGCGGCATGAGATCCGAAAAACACAAAAAGGAATAGGAGGTATGGCAGAATGAAACGAATGTTTGCGCTGCTGACTGGGCTGGTCCTGATGGGAGCCCTGACGGCCTGCGGAGGGAGCGGGGTCCAGAGTAACCCCGGCCAGTCCCAGACAGGACAGGAGGGAGCGTCCTCTGTTGTGGAGTCGTCCGCCGCCGATCCGTCCACATCCACGACTGCTTCCAAGCCGGAGGGCGGTGTGCTGGTGGCCTATTTCTCCGCTACCGGAAATACCCGTGGCATTGCCCAGCATCTTCAGGCTGTTCTGGATGCCGACCTCTATGAGATCGTCCCCCAAGTGCCCTACACCAGCGACGATCTGAATTACAGCAACGACAGCTGTCGGGCCAATCAGGAACAAAACGACCCCAATGCCCGGCCCGCGATCTCTGGCACCCTGGAAAACCCGGACAGTTATGATGTGATGTTTCTGGGCTATCCCATCTGGTGGGGGCAGGCGCCGAAAATCCTCTGTACCTTCCTGGAGAGTTACGACTTGGACGGTGTGACCATCGTGCCCTTCTGCACCTCCGGCTCCAGCGGCATCGGCGGCAGCCTGGAGGAGCTCCAGGCTCTGGCCCCCAATGCCCGGTGGATGGACGGACAGCACTTTGACAGCGGGGCAGACCAGAATGAGGTGGCCCAATGGGTGGACAGCCTGGGTCTGGGACTCTGAGCATACCAAAAGGAGCATAGCCGCCTGGGATGCTCCCTGCTGCATAGTAAAGACGAAAAAAGAAGAGAAGGAGCGGTACGTATGACTTACAAGGAATTTCAAGGCATGAAACTTTCCAACTTAGGGTTGGGCTGTATGCGCCTGCCCGTGGTGGAGGGAAACGACGCTATGGTGGACCAGGCCGCTGTGGAGGAAATGGTAGCCTTGGCCATGGAGCGGGGGATCAATTACTATGACACCGCCTGGGCCTACCACGCCGGCAATTCCGAGCTGGCCATCGGCAAGGCCCTGGCCACTTATCCACGGGACACATTTTATCTGGCCAACAAGTTCCCCGGCTATGATCTGAGCAACATGGGAAAGGTGCGGGAGATCTTTGAAGAGCAGCTAAAGAAGTGCCGGGTGGATTACTTCGACTTTTACCTGTTCCACAATGTGTGTGAGATGAACATCGACGCCTATCTGGACCCCAAGTACGGCATTCTGGACTACCTGCTGGAGCAGAAGAGAAACGGCCGCATCCGCCATCTGGGCTTCTCCTGTCACGGGGCCATGCCGGTGCTCAAGCGCTTCCTGGAGGCCTACGGGGAGCACATGGAGTTCTGCCAGCTCCAGCTCAACTATATCGATTGGACCTTCCAGGGGGGAAAGGAGAAAGTGGAGCTGCTGAAGCAGTACCACATCCCCGTGTGGGTCATGGAGCCCCTCCGAGGCGGACGGCTGGCCCGGCTGAGTAAAAAGGAGGCCGCGGTGCTCCAGGCCATGGCACCTCAGCGTCCCATCCCCGCCTGGGCCTTCCGGTTCCTGCAGCATATCCCCAATGTGGTGGTCATTCTCTCCGGCATGTCCAATCTGGAGCAGCTGAAGGACAACCTGGCTACCTTTGAGACGGAAGATCCCCTGACCCAGCAGGAATGGGACGGCCTGCTGGCTCTGGGCAGCGAGATGACCAACCCCAAGGCCTTGGCCTGTACCGCCTGCCGGTACTGCACCAGCCACTGTCCCCAGGGTCTGGACATTCCCCACCTGCTGGCCCTCTATAACGAGCACCGGTTCACCGGCGGCGGTTTCATCGCCCCCATGGCCCTCTCCGCCATTCCGGCGGACAAGCAGCCCAGCGCCTGCATCGGCTGCCGCAGCTGCGAGGCGGTGTGTCCCCAGCAGCTGAAGATCTCCGAGGCCATGGCTGATTTCAGCACCATTTTGTAAAAGGTTTTTGGAAACCTGTGAGTTGGGAATGCCCTTTCTACAGCTTATCACGCAGGAAGCGCCTTGTTCTGATTTTGTTCAGAACAAGGCGCTTCCGCATGTTGATGCCAGTTTAAACCGTCAGGTCGTACTTTTCCACGTCGATCAGGGCCTGGCCGTCCGCCTCAAAGGTGATGGCGTCGGCCTGCTGCCGGGTGTAGATCACCGAGCTGGCCGCTTGCTCTCCGTCATTGACAAAGACCTCCACGCTGAACCGGTCCAGAAGGATGCGCAGCTTCACTTCCCCTTTCCGGGGCCGCACCAGGAAGCTGCGGGTGTGGACGATATCGTGGGGCAGGCCGCTGCGGGTGCGGTCGATCTTCAAGGTGCTCTCATTGGGCTTATAGCGGATGATGGTGTCGTGGGTGCCGTCCTTGGCCACGTGGATGCGGAACCGGTGGTACATCTCGTCTCCCGTGGGACGGACCGTCACCGTCAGATCCACCATGCGCCCTTGGACTCCCGGCAGGTTGATCTCATCGCTCACCGGGACATTTTGATGGAGTACCCGCTCTCCCCGACAGGCCTCCAGCTCCCGGACAGGGCGCTGGCACAGCCGCCCGTCCCGCAAAAACAGCTCCCGGGGGAGGGTCATCTGGCCAAACCAGCGGCAGTGGGCGGGTTTGGCCCCTGTGGTGGCCCAGTTCTGCATCCAGGCGATCATGATCCGCCGCCCGTCGGGAGTCAGGAGGGTCTGGGGGGCGTAGAAGTCCAGTCCGTAATCCACCGCCTGGACCGTCTGGCGGTGAAACTCCATGCGCTGGGGATCCCAGTCTCCAATCAGACACAGGGCGTTATTGCCAGCATGGAACTCCAGGCCGATGGGATACATCTCCTGGGGACTGATGAGCAGCACCTGCCGCCCATCCAGAGGGAAGAAATCGGGGCACTCCCACATTTTCCCGTACTGATTGTGGCAGGCGTCCAAGGTGCGGATGTAGTCCCACTTCAGGCCGTCCTTGCTCTTGTAGAGGAGAATAGCGCCGCTGCCGTCCGCCGGGCGGTTGCCGATGACGGCGTAGTAGGTGCCGTCCGCCTCCCGCCACACTTTGGGGTCCCGGAAGTCCGCCGCGCTGCCCCCTTCGGGCAGGTCGTTCTTGTCCAGCACCGGGTTGAGGGGATACTTCTCGTAGTTGAGCCCGTCGCCCATGGCCACGCACTGGGTCTGGATGTCCCGAAGAACTCCATCCTCGTCCCGCTCCCGCCGCACTCCCGTGTACATCAGCAGCTGCCGCCCGTCGGGCAGCTCCACCGCGCCGCCGGAGAAGCACCCGCCGGCGTCACAGGGCTGGTCGGGCGCCAGGGCGGCGGGCAGCCGCTGCCAGTGGATGAAATCCTCTGTGGTCAGGTGTCCCCAGTGCATGGGGCCCCACTCGTTGGAGTAGGGATGATACTGGTAGAACAGGTGGCATTTCCCCTGATACAGGGAAAATCCGTTGGGGTCGTTCATCCAGCCGATGGTGGGGGTGGCGTGGAACGCGGGACGTTCCGCCGTGGGAATGTGGGGCCCGTACTGGGCTTCAAAATCTCGTGCCTTTTGCAGTTGCGTGCTAACCATAGAATCTCATCCTTTGATCGAATTTGGGTGGGCCGCTCAGTTTTCCGTTTGGACGTAGCGGTCATAGGCGGCCTGGTAGACCTGGAGAAGGTCGTTCATCCCGCACTTCTTTACCAGAAAGTCTTTGTAGTCCTCCCATTCCTGGTCGGTGATGGCGCCGCCGCCCTGGCCGCCGTTTTTCAGCCACAGGCCCTCCTGTTCCCGTACGGCGGTCTCAAAGTCCGGCTTATGCCAGTCCAACGTCTCCATCTCCATGCTGGTGAAGGTGCAGTCCACCGGGTAGACGCTGGTATCCTTTACATAGGGCATCCAGTCCTCCTGCAGCCAGGTCAGGCGGTTGATGGCGTTGGGCTCCATGTAGAAGACGTCCCGGTAGTACTCCGACAAGATCAGCTTGGGGCCATAGGTCTCATACTGGTTGCGCAGCTCGCCGGCGCTCTTGCCGTACTTTTCCTTTGCCTCCTCGTCGGTAATGGACATCCACATGCCGTTCTCGTCCTGGCCGGTGAAGTAGACGCCGATGGGGCCGTAGTGCAGCTGCATCACGGTTTCCCCGTCGTACCACTGGTCAAAGAACTTCAGAAGGTTGATGGGGCTCTGGCACTTGCCGGTGATGCACAGCTGGCCGGAGGTGATGGGGGAGCCGGGACGGATGGTGATGCCGCAGACGTCCTCATACTGAGTGCCTTTCGGGCCGGAAAGAGGGGGGAGGAACACATAGTCGTCGGCGTAGTCCCCCATCAATTCCTCAATATACCACCAGGTGGACACGCCCACATAGCCCTGCTGGCACTTGGCCATCAGCTGGCTGTCGCTCTGGCTGAACATCTCCACGTCCATCAGGCCCTCGCTGTACCAGGTGTGGAAGTAATCCATGCAGTCCCGGTAGGCGTCGGAGACGCAGACAAATTCCACCGTGCCGTCGCTTTTCAGGTGCAGGTCGTTGCACACGTCGTTGGGCCAGTTGGTAAAGCCGAAGCCGGAGTAGAAGATGTTTTGGCCCCAGCACCACTCGTCAAAGCCGGTGGACATGGGGATGGTGGAGCCGGAGTCGTTTCCGTAGTAGGTGTGGGACATGTCGTTATCCTTAAAGGCTTTCAGGGCGTCGTGGAGCTCATCCAGGGTGGTGGGCACCGGCAGCCCCAGCTCGTCCAGCCACGCCTTGTTGATCATGCTGAACTGGGGGATGGTGTAGATGGAGTAGGCATCGTCCACGTCCGCGCCGATGCCGGCGGTGGTCATCTGCTCCCCGGCGGGCAGGCCGTAGATCTTGCCGTCCTCCTGGGTGATGGCCGCCCGGATCTCCGGGTGCTCCTCCAGGATGGCGCACAGGTTGGGCATGATGTCCTCGGTGAGGTAGGGGGTCAGATCCAGGAAGGTGCCGTCGTCCCCGTACCGGGCCAGGTCGTAGTTGGAGAAGCCCACCCCCATAAAGGCGTCGGGGTACTGGCCGCCGGTGATGCGGATGTTTACTTGCTCGGCCAGAGAGTCGGACATGGTCTCCCAGTTGATCTTGATGCCCACATTGTCTTGCAGCTGGTTGAGCACCTCATTATCCTCATAGCCGCTGGACAGGGCGGAGATGCCGCCCATGATGTCAAATTCCGTCTGATCCGTGTTGGGGTTGATCTCCCCGGTTTTTACATTGTTCACCAGGCCGCTGGAGCATCCGGACAGGCCCGCGGTCAGCACGAGGGCCGCCAGAGAGGCGGCAGCTCCCCGTTTCCAAACTTGTTTCATGGTTCGTTCTCCTTTCTCAGCCCTTCACCGCGCCGGCCATAAAGCCCTTTTCAAAATATTTCTGGACAAAGGGGTAGACCACCAGCATGGGCACCGCCGCCACGATCATGGAGCAGAATTTCAGCAGCTCGGTGAGCTTATTGAGCTCTGCGTAACCGCCGGAGATGGTGGCGGCCTGGGAGGCGGAGGCGGAGCTCTTGATGAGGATATTCCGCATGACCAGAGGCAGGGGAGAGCCCTTGCCGCCCAGATAGATCAGTGCGGTAAACCAGTCGTTCCAGTAGGCCACCATGGAGAAGACCGCCATGACGGCTAGGATGGGCTTGGAGAGGGGGATGACGATGCGCAGGAAAATCCCCATCTTGGAGCAGCCGTCGATCTGGGCGGCCTCCACCAGGTCCTTGGGGACGCTGTTCTGGAAGTAGTTGCGCACGATGATCATATTGCCCACCGCCACGCCGCCGGGCAGGAACAGGGACCACATGCTGCCCACCAGCCCGGTGCTTTTCACCACCAGGTAGGTGGGGACCAGGCCGCCGCCAAAGTACATGGTGATGAGGAAAAAGATGCTGAAAAACTTCCGCCCGGGCAGGTCCCGCTGGGCCATGGGGTAGGCGGTGATGTAGAGCATGGTCACCGAGAAGACCGTGCCGATCACGGTGTATTTCACGGAATTCAAAAAGCCGGAGACGATGTTGGGG
Organism: uncultured Oscillospiraceae bacterium; assembly: GCA_944385665.1. Lineage (GTDB taxonomy): Bacteria > Bacillota > Clostridia > Oscillospirales > Oscillospiraceae > Lawsonibacter. Next base: position 9,288 of record CALWYB010000023.1, on the reverse strand, counting down.
TCCTGAAAGACCGCCGCGTATCCGTCCAGGGTGAAGCCGCTGGGGAACAGGAAGGTCTTGCCCGCGTAGACATCGTAGGGGTCGGAGACCGAGGCGATGAGGACGTAATAGAGGGGATAGGCCACGATGATGAGCACCACCGCGGTGATGGCCACCAGAATGATATCGCTGGTGCGTTCAGACAATCCGGTGCTTTTTCCGGTGCTTTTTTTCATGTTCTCCACCCCCCTTACACAAATTCCACGTCCGAGACCTTGGACGCGATCTTGTTGACGATGAGCAGCAAAATGATGTTTACCGCCGTGTTGAACAGCCCAACGGCGGTGGAGTAGCTGTACTTGGCGTTTTCGATGCCCTGCTGGTAGACGTACACGGCGATGACGTCGCTGGTGGCCTTGTTTAGGTCGGTCTGAAGGAGCCACACCTTTTCAAAGCCCACGTTCATCAGGCCGCCGGCGGCCATAATGAGGTTCAGGATGGCCATGGGCAGCAGCTCCGGCAGGTCGATGTTCTTGATGCGCTGGAAGACCGAGGCGCCGTCGATCTTGGCCGCCTCGTACAGGCCCGGGTCCACGTTGGCTAAGGTAGCCAGATAGATGATGCAGCCCCAGCCGGCGTCCTGCCAGACGCCCGAGGCGATGTAGATGGTGCGGAAGGCGGAGGACTCGGTCAGAAAGTCGATGCTGGTGCCGAAGATCAGGTTGATGAGTCCGCCCGAGGGGCTCAAAAAGATGCGCAGCATGCCGCAGACCACCATGATGGAAATGAAGTGGGGGGCATACAGCACTGTCTGGACCAGCCGCTTATACCGCCGGAAACGGAGCTGATTGATGATGAGGGACAGGATGATGGGGATGGGGAAGGTCCACAGCAGGCTGTACAGGCTGATGAGGACCGTATTCTTGATCATCCGGACACAGGTGGGCGAACTGAAAAACCGCTCGAACCAGTACAGGCCCACCCACTGGCTGCCTGTATATCCCCGGCTGGCTTTGAAATCCCGGAAGGCGATCTGGATGCCGTACATGGGGACATACTTATAGATGATGGTCAGTACCACCGGGATCAGCAGCAGCAGGTAGAGCTGCCAGTTGGTCAAGATCCGGCGGCCTAAGGGTTTTCTGTGGGGGGCAAGGACGCCCGCCGCAGATTTATATGGTTGACTCACATTGTCTCACTCCCAATTGAAAATTTTGGTATCGCAACTGCACAGCGTTCTATCCCCTCATTTCTGTGTTCAGAGTCATGTACCGGTACCTAGTATGTAACGTTTCATTTCATTGGGAAAAAGAGCGCCCCGAATCCCCGGGACGAAACGTTACATCTTAATTTAAGGCAATCATACGCCATGATTCCTGCCTCTGTCAAGGCAATTGGGCCGCATTTTTGTTCTTCTCTGTTCTCCATAAAAATCCAGCCTATTTTTTGTGCAACCCGGAAATAAATAAGCGGATACGCCAATTTTTCAAAAATTGGGTTGCAAAAAAACGTTTCATGAATATAATGGAATCATGTTCATGAAATCCCGTGAAATGCACGTGATACGTTTCACAAAAAGGCGGTGGTACAGATGAGACGGAGTTCCGCTCCGACAATGAAAGATGTGGCCCGGGAGGCGGGCGTGGCGCTGGGGACCGTATCCAAAGTGTTCAACAATGCCCCCGTGGGCGAGGAATACCGCCAGCGGGTGCTGGAGGCGGCAAAGCGGCTGGGCTATCAGGTCAACAACTACGCCCGGGGCTTGAAAACCAACCGGACCTATGCGGTGGCGGTGGTGCTGCCCAACATCATCAATCCTTTCTTCTCTGTCCTGGCCCAGAACCTCTGCCAGGCTCTGACCAAGCGGGGCTACCGTATGTTTTTGTCCATCACCGACTTTGACCCGGAGGCGGAGCAGCGCTACATCCACATGGCCCAGCAAAACCAGGTGGATGGGATCATCGGGCTGACCTATAACCCCAACCTTCAGGTGGCGGACAAGGTCCCCTTCGTCAGCTTCGACCGCTATGTGAGCCCCGATGTGCCCTGTGTGGCCTCGGACAACTTCGGCGGCGGACAGATGGCGGCCAAGAAGCTGGTGGAGCTGGGCTGCCAGCGGCTGCTGTTCCTGCGCATCGGCTCCACCGTAGCCGGGGAGTCGGACAAGCGGCGGGACGGCTTCGAGTCCTTCTGCCGGGGTGCGGGGGTGGAACACGATACCCTCTACCTGCGGGACAGCGACGGTCTGGACCCCTTCCGGGATTTTCTTCAGGCTCATATCCATCAGGGCCGCCTGGACTATGACGGCATTTTCTGCTGCACCGACGTGCTGGCCCTGGAGATCCGGAACATGCTCTCGGCGCTGGGGGTCCATGCTCCGGAGGATGTGCAGCTCATCGGCTTTGATGGTACGGCCATCCATATGGGCCGCGCGCCGGAGTGCTCCACCATCGTCCAGCCCATCCCTCTTCTGGCTGAGACCTGTGTGGACATCCTCTTAAAGGAGGACAAAAGCGACCTGCCCAGTCTCATCTGTCTGCCGGTGAGCTATGCTCCCGGCGGTACGACCCAGGACCCGGTCTGAACGAAGGAGGGCTTCGTATGGCCAGCGAGTATCTCAAGTGGAAATACCGGGATGTCCAGCCGGACCAGCCCGTGGAATTGACTGCCCGGCAGAAGCGGGCAAACTGGTGGTATTACCATAAGTGGCACGTGCTGCTGGGGGTGGGGCTGCTTGCGGTGGGCGCCTATCTGGGGGCCAGGCTCTTGGGGGTCGGGCAGACAGCGCCGGACTACCAGGTGGCCTATGTGGGCTCTGCCGCCCTGCCGGAGGATACGGCAGCTGCCCTGGAGTCCGCGCTGGCGGATCTGGGGACTGACTGCAACGGCGACGGCCAGGTGGTGGTCCGTCTGAACCAGTATGTGATGGGGGACGGCTCCGGCGAGGGGGCTGTGTATGCCTATGCGGGCAGCACCCGGCTGATGGCCGACCTGGACGCCTGCGAGAGCTACTTTTTCCTGCTGGAGGACCCGGAGGTGTTCCAGGCCAACTATCAGGTCCTGCGCCGTCTGGACGGGAGTCTGCCGGAGGAGACAGACCGGGACTACGAGAGCTGCTGCGTCGCCTGGTCCCATTGTCCGGTCCTTCAAGACCTGCCGCTGGGGGAGTATACCGAGAAAATCCTGGACCAGGAGATCCAGGGGGACAGCCAGGAGCTGCTCTCGTCCCTGTGGGTGGCTCGACGGGGCTTCTGGACAGAGCGGACCTGCTCCGATGCCCAGGAATGCGACGCACTTTGGGATGCCATCACAAGGGGGAGTGACCAGTGAAAGGGTGGAAATATGGGATCACACTGCTGCTTCTGGCCGGCCTGCTGGGCCTGAGCGGATGCAGTCAGTATCCCGATCAGGCCGACGACGGGACGCCGTGGGACCCCAACTGGACCATGCTGGGCTCGGTGCTGGGGGCGGAGGAGCCGGGGAACGGCTTCTCCCTGCTGGACAATTACTCGGTGCTCACCGGGGAGGACATCTACTATGCCGCCTGGGTGGCCGGAGAACCCACCGAATACACCAACGAGGACGGCGAGGACGTGGAGGTCTATGACGCCCAGCTCTATCTTCTGGCGTCAGGGTGCGCGGATGATACCCACGCCCGGCAAAACCAGGAGGACTGGATCACCCGGCAGCAGGAGACCTATACCGTGACCGAGACCTGGAACGAGACCCGCAACGGCCAGGACTACACCCTGCTGGCCTATACGTGCGGCTCGGAGACCAACCCCTATGACCGGGGCGTATCCGCCTTTACCGTCTGCGGCACGTACGCCATCAGCGTGGAACTGGCCTGCCGGGAGGATTTTTCGGGGCAGGAGCGGGAGATCCTGCTCCAGTTCCTGGACGGCTGCCATTACAGCAGCGAGGAAACTTGAAGGAGGAAGTACCATGGGTTTGTTTGTCCATGAGGACCCGTATTATGATCCCCGCGTGCGCCAGGTGGGCTTCAACCGCTATAAGCAGCTGCTCTCCCTGCATGCCTTTTCCTGGATCAAGCTCAATCTGCTCACCGTGCTGGGCGGGCTGCCTCTGGCGGCGGGCATCGGGTACGCCATCCTGTCCAGCAGCATTCTGGTGCTCATCCCCCTGTCTGTCCTGGGCGGGATGATCTGGGGGCCCTTCCTGGCCGGGCTCTATGACGGCATTTTACGGGGCTTGCGGGACGCACCGGGCACCTGGTGGACGTCCTGGCGGAAGAGCTGGCGGCAGAACGGCCTGGAAAGCCTGTTCCCCGGGGCGATCCTGGGCCTGCTCATCGGTATGTACGCCTTTATGGTGGCCCTGTTCTGGTGGTCCGCCTCGCCTCAGACGCCGGGCACTGTGGCGTTGTACCTGTTTTCCGGCGCCCTGTTTCTTCTGCTCAACACCCTCTATTGGCCCCAGCTGGTCCTGTTTCGTCAGAACCCTTTGAACCGGATGCGGAATATCATCCTGTTTACCGCGAAATATTTCTGGCGGGTGGCAGGGGTAACCCTCTTACAGCTCCTCTACCTTCTGATCTATGTGCTTCTGGCCCCATGGACCCTGCTTTTGGTCCCCATTCTGGGGCTGTGGTATATCGTCTTTTTATCTCAAATTCTGATTTATAAACAAATAGATCAGGAGCTGGAAATTGAAGAAAAGTTCCGCGCCTCTTGCTCCAAATCCAACTCCGGTTCAGACTGTACTTCAGCAGGGAGGACCTGACGGGAAACCCTGGGCGGGAGGAGCAGCCATGCAAACCAGCTGAGATGCCGACGCACAGCGCTTGGACTGAAAAAACACATGTTAAAAGTCATTGCTTTACAGCATCCCCTCCCATACCTACAATATTGGCAAGGGAGGGGATGCTGCTATGTTAGGAGATAACATAAAACGGTATCGCAAGGAGAAGGGCTATACACAGGAAGAACTTGCCTGCGTGCTGCATGTGGTCCGGCAGACGTTATCCAAGTGGGAAAACAATTTGTCCGTACCGGATGCGGATGTGCTCATAGACATTTCCAAGGCGTTGGAAGTGCCGGTCCATCGGCTGCTGGATTTGACGCCGGAGGAGCCAACGGTCGACCTCGCTGCGGAACTGGCCAGGGTCAATGAAGAGCTGGCGGAACGCAGCCGGCAGCTGCAAAGAAATGCCCTGGCCGGAAAAAAGAGAGGGCAGATCATCTTCCTCTCTTTTGCTGCGCTGCTGATTATGATTGGGGTACGCGACCCCATGGTGTCGCTGGGTTTGGTAGGCGGCTGTTTTGGTTTGGCGCTGCTGATTCTGGACCGGAATCTGGCCCTGTTTTCGGAAACCACGGTTTCGCCGGCCCAGAGGAAAGCGCTCAGGGCAGCCACCGTGTTCAGCGCGGCCTGTTTGGCGGCGGGGATCCTGCTTTGCGCACTGATACAGGCAAAGGTGATCACCCTGACCGAACAGCAGGAAGGCTGGCTGCTCATGGGCATTTTTTCCTGCGTGTTCCTCTTTTGCGGCGCACTTTCTCCCCGGCTTCCGTTCCAGCGGCACACCGGCCTGCGCCTGCCGTGGACAGTGCAGGATGAGGAGACGTGGTATCTGGCCCATAAGATCATCGGTCTGATCTCGCTGCCGGTTACGCTGCTGTACCTGGGTGCTGGGCTGACGTTTTCCGATCTGGAGAGCATCGGTCAAATTTCCGTGGCTGCCATGGTACTGTATATCGCAATACCGGGCTTCCTATCCTTGATTTTCTTCTGGAAGAAGTACCATCCAGCGGGACGATCCTAGCCGGCACAGAACGTTAGTTCCTTCCATCAGGCTCTTGATTCAAAGACTGACGCAGCTGCTCATATTCCGGGCTGCCACGGAAGAAGGCAAACTCCTCACTGTGCTCCAGATCTTCCGTGATCCGGCGATAGAGGGATTGGGCAAGGGCCGTCAGATCCCCGTTTCCCATGTGGCGGTAAAGGGGACACTCCTGAGGGTGCCAGGGTTCTTTCAGTACGGGCAGGATGTGGCGGAGGGCGGACAGACAGGCGGTCTTGTCCTTCCGAAGAGAGGCCAACTGGAATTTGGCGGTGTAGGGGATCCACTGGGTCACATGGAGCAGGCTGGAGACCTGCTGATAGGTGTCCGCACAGAACTGGGCATCCTGTGGGCGGTTCTCTTTTTCCGCGATTTCCATCAAACAAATCAAAGCCGTCTGAAGCTTCGTGGCACTCTGCATGATCCGGCGCTCCCAGAGCCGCTGGGCATCTTCCCACTTCTCTTGCTGGGTGTAGAGCGAGGCCAATTGTTCTTCTTTGTCCATGCAGGTGGATGGAATCGTGTGGATGAGCTCCTCCGCCTGGGAAAATTCCTTCCGGTTACGGTGATAGGCGATGCGCATGGTCAGGGCGGCATCCCGGATCTCCGGTGTCTGGCTGTGGGACATCTGCTCATAAAAGGGCATCAGCCGCTCCGTGTAGGCGTCCGGGTTTGGAACGCCGTGGAGAAAACGGGCTCCATCCAGGTAAAAGATCACCGGATAGATCAGCGCTTCACAGTTGGGATACTGGTGGATCTCATCCATTGCCCGCTGAAAAGCGGCCTCATACCCTTCCTCACGGATCAACCGGTCCAAGTCCTTGGTAAAACGGGCGATCTCCTCAGCCGTCAGATCCTCCTGGAAGGAGAGAAGGGTGTTAAGGTCGGTCTTGAGAACCCGGGCCAGGGCGGGCAGAGTGGTGATGTCCGGATATGTGGTTCCTTTCTCCCACTTATGGACGGCCGGGGCCGATACCCCAAGACGGTCTGCCAGCTGCTCCTGGGTGAGGGAGAGCTCCTTTCGCTTTTGCCGAATGATTGCACCGATTTTCATACTCCACCTCCGGTTTTGATATTTTTATCATAGCAGAGCAGGGGAGGGGGAACAATAGCCGGGTTGTTAAATGGAACGGCAGAAAAAGAAACCGCAGGTTAAAGATGGAGCCTGTCAAGGAGAAAGAAATTTGCGGTATTCTGTGAGATTCGGGGGAGAGGGTCCGCAGCGCGTATGATAAAAAATACCGGGAGGGCTGTGCTTGAAACGAGCGCAGCCCTCCCGGTTTCTCCATGTTTTCTCCTGACGTTTAACTCTTGCTGGCGGCCTTCTTTCCAAAGAGAACAAAAACATATGGAGGAAATATCCAGGTGATAATAGCGGTGATCCAAATGTTCTGCGTAATCTGGAACAGCAGCCTGGAAATAAAACTGGACCACTCTGTGAACTCGGCAAAATAGATGGAGGCCATTCCCTGCATTTGATAAACGATTAGGCCCAATACAAGATTCAGAGCAGCCAGGACGGAAGCGGAGCAGAAGATTTCCTTTCGTGTCATGCTGCGGAAAAAGCAAAGGCCTCCCACGCAGATGACCACAAGAAAAAGACCCGCAGATAGGATCATCGTCCGGGTATTATCCGATGTGATGGTTCCATCCGGCAAAATTTCTAACGTGAATCTTCCCAAGAAACGAACGTACAATTGAAAGCAAACCCAACTGGCAGCGGTGCAATACAAAGGACCTTTCCACCATGATTTTTTCATGTCACATCTCCCCATAAAAGAGCTTAGCAGTTCGTCTCATGATCTGAATTCATTTCTGTGTCAATATGTTCTACGATTTCTTGGTTCAGGCCAAGACTGTAAAAAACGGAGATGGTAAGCGCAATCACAAAACAAACGGCGACCCATACAGGAATGACAACATCGAATAGGCATCGGATCAGTAGGGCAGCGATAAAAAAGCCGCCTGCAATGAGCCAGGGAAGATTTGTTTTCATCCAGGCGTATTTTCCAAACAGTTCCCTGGATGCCCTTTGATAGTTGTTTTCGATGTTGCTCTGCCGCTGGGCTTCTCTCTTTGAAAGCCCGGCAAATAAGAACTTTGCGGAAAGGCCGATAGAAAGGAGCCATTGCCACAGGTCTGCCTCCATAACGCCCAATGCAAAAAGAGGCAAAGGAAGCAGAAAGAGAATACCACATAGAAAGAATCCCTTATGATATATTTTCATCTTGAACCTCCCAAACCCGCACTTTTGAAGTAGAAGTTCCAAGTAAATTATAACAGCAGCCCTATATAAAAGCAAGAAAGCAGTATACCAGACGTGCAGGCCTGCTCTATTGCAGTGCGGTATCGCCATTGGGACCATCTTTTTTGCACGCTTTGAACACCGTGTTTCCGTGTGCTCCAACAGGTGAAAATGTGGCCGGTCTCCATGAAAAAGCTGCCGAGCACCGCAGTTTGAGCGGCTCTCGGCAGCTTTTTGTTTGGCTTATGTGAAAAAATTCTTTTCTGCGAAGAAAGCATGAAACCCAATTGGATCATCCATTCACTGATTCATGAAACTTATAGTAGTTAATGAGGCAGCCGTCGGCCAGGATCTGGCGCTCAGGGCCGGTGAGGTGGCCCAGAGAGAAGGGGAAGGAAGTGACCTTGCCCTCGTGGACGGCGTAGGCGGTGGCCTCTTCGCCGCCCTCCAGCAGCACCTTGCGGATGCCGGGGACAAAGACCCAGTCGCCGTTTTCCACCACGTCGGCAGACTTCACCAGGAAGGGCAGCATGCCCCAGTTGATGCAGTTGGAGCGGTAGCGCTTGGTGGCGTACTCCATGGCCAGGTTGGCGCCGGCGCCCAGCACCCGCTGGCAGGAGGCGGCCTGTTCCCGGGCGGAGCCGTCGCCGGGCTTGTTGGCGTAGATGGTGCTGGCGATGACGGTGTTCTGAGGATCGACCGCCAGGCCGGAGGCTTTCAGGGTCTCGTAGATGGAGGCGACCTCGTCGCCGGTGGACTCTCCGGCTTCCCGGCTGCGCTCATAGGACAGCACAGCCTTAGCTCGGCCCACATACTCCGGGTCCTTCCGGAAGAGGGCAAACTCGGCCAGACGCAGGGGGTTGGAGCGGTAGGAGGAGGTCTCGCCGGAGGGGATGAGCTCGTCGGTGGTGGTCACGGGGTCGGTGATATGGGAGACCACCTTCAGCAGGATGTCATCGCTGAGGGCGGGCATCTTGGGCCAGTCCTTGATGTTGGGGCCGAACTTCAGCTGGGCCTCAGGCTGGGGGTGGCCCCATCCGTTGTACACCCGCTTGGCGTACACACCGCCGTCGAAGTGATAAGGAGGAGTGTTGTAGTCCACGTCCAGCTCGGTGGCAGCGGTGAGGCGGCCGCCGTTGCGGGCGGTGGCAGCGATACTGCGGGCGTCCATGAGGGCGACCCCGGCCATCTGGCCCTCGCCGGGCTTGGAGCCCTCCCGGTTGGGGAAGTTGCGGGTGGTGTGGCGGATGGAGAACTCGCC
>CALWYB010000022.1 GCA_944385665.1 uncultured Oscillospiraceae bacterium | reverse complement strand
AGCTTAGGCACGAGATGGAAAGAAAGCCGGACTGGCTGCCCGGCTTTCCTGTCCAAATTTATTGTAATAGGAGGCAAAAGAACTTCCTGCGAAACTCCGTTTCGCCTCTGCGCCCGTAAGGCAGTACCCCGTGGGAACGACATACGCCGTCGCTCCCACGTTTTTCTTTTTCCCGCGTTCCTTTGTAGGGGCCGATGTCCCCATCGGCCCGTCCGGCTTCCTCTTTTTCCGCTTGAACTGCGTGTGTCCTGCTCCCGGCCTTCTCTTCTGCAAAAAGCAAGTTCCCCGTCAAAAATATGGTAAATTCAGGCATTTATAGGCGTGATTGTCCACTAATTGTGAACTCAAAGTGAAAAGGCCCAAAAAAGTTTATGTTAATTTGTTGTTAATCTTGCAAAATTGTTCTTTACAATTGGGGAAACAAAGCGTTACAATGACCGCCTGTGAAGGAAGTGAATCGAGTATGAACCTGCAACAAATGATTGCTGTGGTCGTATTTTTGCTGGTAATGGTGGCCATTATCTCAGAAAAAGTGCACCGCAGCGTCGCCGCTCTGGCAGGAGCGGTGGTCCTGCTGCTGGCCCACGTGCTCACCATTGACACGGCGGCGGACTATGTGGACCTGAATACCATCGGGGTCCTGGTGGGCATGATGCTATTTGTGGCCGTGGTGAAGAGCTCCGGCCTGTTCGAGTACATCGCCATCCGGTCGGCCAAGCTGACCCGGGGCCAGCCCATGGCCATTCTGGCGGTATTCACCGTGATTACCGCGGTGCTCTCCGCCTTTCTGGACAACGTGACCACGGTCCTGCTGATCGGCCCTATGACCATCGCCATCACCCAGATTCTGGAGGTCAATCCGGTGCCGTTCCTGCTGTCCCAGATCATGGCCTCCAACATCGGCGGTACCGCCACCCTCATCGGTGACCCCCCCAACATCATGATCGGCAGCGCGGCCGGTCTGGGCTTCACCGACTTTATCCTCACCACCGGACCGGTGGTCCTGATCATTCTGGCGGTGGTGGTGGGGATCTTCATTCTTATGTACCGGGGCAATCTCCATGTGGAGAGCGAGAACATGGAGAAAGTCATGTCTCTGAATGAAGATCTGGCTATAAAAGATGTGTCACTGCTGCGGAAAAGTGTTATAATGATCGTGCTGGTGGTTCTGGGCTTTATTTTCCACGCTCAGCTGGGAATTGAGTCGGCCACCGTGGCTCTCACGGCAGCAGGCGTGATGCTGCTCATCGGCGGCCAGGATGCCGAGGATGTGATCCTGGGCGTGGAGTGGTCCACCATTCTGTTCTTCATCGGCCTGTTTGTGGTGGTAGGCGGCCTCAACAGCACTGGGGTCATCGCCATGCTGGCCAACGGCATGCTGAATGTGGTGGGCAACAACGAAATGCTGGCCATTGTCCTCATTTTGTGGGCTTCCGCCATTATTTCCGCCTTCCTGGACAACATTCCCTTTGTAGCCACCCTCATCCCTATGATCCAGACCATGCAGCAGGGCGGCATGGATGTCCCGCCCCTGTGGTGGGCCCTGTCTCTGGGCGCCTGTCTGGGCGGCAACGGCAGCCTCATCGGCGCCAGCGCCAACGTGGTGCTGGCCGGGGTCAGTGCCAAGAACGGATACCCCATCACCTTTATGAGCTACCTGAAAAAGGGCTTCCCCCTCATGCTGCTGTCGATCGTTATTTGTACCGTCTATCTGCTGATCCGATTCGCGTGATAGAAAGGGAGGAAAGGTTATGAACAAAAATACCGTGATTGGTGACATCGTCGATCTGAAGTTGGGCCAGATGGGCGCCACCCAGATCACCAAGCTGCGCAGTCACATGTACATCGTGGACTTTACGCTGGAAAACGGGATGAAGATCTCTTACGTCTTCAACATCACCAAGCACGACAAGTATTTCCTCCAGCGCATGCGCCCCTATGCCATGGTGCAGGGCAAGTACGCCGACACCAAGGAGATCACCAAGTTCATCAAGGAGGATCTGCGCCGCTTCCGCACCGCGGAGCACAGCACCAACTTTGAGGAGTTCGTGGATGTCTCCCGCAAGGGGGTTCAGCTCTCTCAGGAGCTGGAGAATCTGTTTCTCAACTACAATGTGGACAAGGCCACCCTGGACGAGATGCAGGGCACCCTCAACCGCATGATGTGGCACCTGGAGCAGCTGAAAAACCAGCTTCCCCCCGTGGAGCCCCAGCCCTGTCAGAAGAAGGAGTCCTGACGGTTTCCCTTTGGTGTGGATAAAAATACACGGATTTTACCGGACTGTCCTAAAAGAGGGCAGTCCGGTTTTTCTTTGGAAACGGAGGAACTTTTTTCAGAAATTCCGTTCCCGTTCCTGACAAATCCCGTGGCGCTATGCTATAATGGCATGGAAAAGAGCGAAAGACACCCCTAACAGACCCAAGATCGGCGGCTTGCGCCGCCTTACGAGAAGGAATGAGGCGAATCTATGACCAATCAGGAACTGAATACCCATCAGATCAAAGTGATCGGCCACTGCAACCCGGACACCGATTCCATCTGCTCCGCCATTGCATACAGCCGGTTGAAAAATATGATCGACCCCGACCACCCCTGCAAGCCCTGCCGGGCCGGTCTTTTGAACCGGGAGACCGAGTTTGTTCTGGACTACTTCGGCGTCCCCGCTCCCCAGCTCTACACCGACGTGCGCTCCCAGATTCGGGATGTGGACATCCGCCGCATGGCGGGGGTGGACGGCGAGATGAGCCTGCGCAGCGCCTGGGTCACCATGCGGGATCAGGAGATCGACACCCTTTGTATCGTGGATGACGAGCAGAACCTCAAGGGGGTCATCACCGTCAAAGACGTGGCCACCGCCAACATGGACGTGCTGGACACCTACATCCTGGCCGAATCCAAGACCAGCTATCAGAATGTCATTGACGCCCTGGGCGCCACCGTGGTAGTGGGCGACGTGGAAAACAAGCAGGTGGAGGGCCGCATCATCATCGGCTCCGGCAGCCCCGAACAGATGGAGCGGGCCATCTCCAAGGGCGACATCGTCATCGTGGGCAACCGCATCGAAAGCCAGCTCACCGCCCTGGAGATGGACGCGGGCTGCCTGGTGGTGTGCATGGACAGCAAGATCTCCCGCACCATCTGCATGCTGGCCGAGGAGAAGGGGTGCATCATCCTCAGCACCTCCAGCGGCACCTACATCGCCGGCCTGATGATCCGCCAGGCCGCCCCCATCCGCCACTACATGGTGCAGAAAAATCTGCTCTACTTCAACCTGAACACCTCCGTGGAGGCGGCCACCAAGCGCATGGCCTCGGTGCGCTTCCGCTACTTCCCCATTCTGGACGACGACGGGAAGTATGTGGGCGTCGTCTCCCGCCGGAACATGATGAATCTGCGGAAAAAGCAGCTCATTCTGGTGGACCACAACGAGAAGAGCCAGGCGGTGGACGGCATCGACCAGGCCGAGGTGCTGGAGATCATCGACCACCACCGCATCGGCTCCATGGAGACCGAGGGGCCGGTGTACTTCCGCAACGTCCCTGTGGGCTGCACCTGCACCATCGTCTACCAGATGTACCTGGAAAACGGGGCGGAGATCGACCGCACCACCGCCGGGCTCATGCTCTCGGCCATCCTCTCCGACACCCTCATGTTCCGCAGCCCCACCTGCACCCCCACTGACGAGCGGGCGGCCCGGGCGCTGGCGGAGATCGCCGGGGTGGATCTGGAGAAGTACGCCGACGCCATGTTTGAGGCGGGGGGCGATGTGAGCGGCAAGACCGCCGAGGAGATCTTCCGCACCGACTATAAGATCTTCACCAGCGGCGAGGTGCGCTTCGGCGTGGGCCAGGGCAGCTATATGAGCGAGAAGAACCGTCTGGCCAGTGAGGCTCTGCTGGCCCCCTACCTGCCCATCGCCCTGGAAAAGCAGGGGCTGGACCTCATCTTCTACATGTTCACCGATGTGCGCTCCACCAGCACCGACCTGCTCATGGCGGGCAAGGGCGCTGAGCGTCTGGTGGAACACGCCTTCGGCGTGGAGGTCCAGGACGGCATGGCTGTGCTGCCCCAGGTGGTCAGCCGCAAAAAGCAGGTGGTCCCCGCCCTCATCAGCGCGGTGAAGCAGGCTCTGGAGGACTCCTCCCGCTGAAACCTCTACTTACAGGCTATTTAAGTATACGTTTTGTAGTTTATATCTCTTACATAACAAGAAGGAGAGGACATTTGTCCTCTCCTTCTCCTTTTATCCCACAATCCAAGGCCCCCTCAGAGCGGCAGGTTGCGCACCACACCCCAGGCCAGAAAGTAGACCACCAAGGCCCAGATGAGCCGCTCCTCTCCCCTGCTGGGCATCCTGCGGCCTGTGCGCACATAGACCCACATCAGCCGCACCGCCAGAGCCGCCAGCACCGGCAGGGCCAGCAGCAGGGCGGCGTTGGCCCGCCAGGCCCCTGAAAAATCCAGCCGCAGCAGGGCCAGGCACATGCGGGTCACCCCGCACCCCGGGCACAACAGCCCGGTGAGCTGCCAGAAGGGACAGTACAGCCCCCGCCCCAGGACGGCGATGAGACATACGTAACCGGCCCCCGCCCCTGCCAGCACCGCCCCCCGCAGGAGCATGGCCTTCAGGCGCTCTCTCACAGGGGATTGACGGGGGTGTAGTGGTTGAGCTCACTCTGGATGATGGCGCAGGTGACGATAGACAGTCCGAACAGATTGAGCACCAGAAACAGAATGGGAAAGGAGGCGGGTGGCACGTGGCTGCGCATCCTGGCCCGGTCCAGCTTGTCCCCCATCTTCCAGCCCCAGTAGATGGAATAGATCCCGCAGGTGATGAGACTGAACAGGAATGCCGCAATACCAGAGGTATCCTGCTCCTGGGTCACCTCGCCCACCTCATCGGTCAGGCAGATAAACCAATAGATAAAATAAATACCACACGTAATCAATGAGAGTATAATACAAAGGGGAATGCTGCGGGGTCGGACCATAGGAAGCCCCTCCTTTTCACATCGGATTCCGATTGGTGGTTCCATCATACGATATTTTTTCAAAAAGAGCAATGCAAAAAAAGAGGGCCGCCCAAGGCGGCCCCTTTGGAAAAAACTCAGAGACGGGACAGGCCGTAGCTGTTGGACAGGGCGTCGATCTTCTGTCCCTTGGCGCACATGGCACAGTCCTTGGGCGAATAGGTGGCATAGCCGGGAATATCCTCGGGAGTAAAGAGGCTGTAGATGGGGATGCCATCCACCACATCCATGGTGCTGAAGCCCGAGGCGATGCCCTGGACCTTGCCGCCGTAGTACTGCACGCACTCCACCGCCCGGCGGATGCTCTTGCCGGAGTTGACGGTGGAAATGAGGATGAGCACGTCCTTTCCGGTAACCATGGGGGCAATGTTGTCCCGGAAGATCAGCTGGCCGTTGGAGTCGTACTCCGGAGTGATGACGTTGATATTTTTGTCCCGATTGACGGCATATCGGTCATTTTTGGTCATATGACGGGCCAGAAATGCGCCCAGTACCTCACTGCCGTCCAGGCAGACAATGGTATCTATCCCCTTGTCGTAGGCATAGCGCTGGGCCAGGGTCATAGCCGCCTCCCGGGCCATGGTGTGCTCGTGTTTCATGCGGGTGATGTCAATATAGTGGGTATTATGGGAATGGCGAGTAGCAAAGTGGCCTGCGATGACGGATACTTCTACCTTGGGATTCAGTTTGGACCGAATAATCATAGTGTCGCCTCCAATTCATCAAAGTCGCCAAAAGCTGTGTGTATATTATACTCTCTCTTGTGCGAAAAAGCAATACATATTCCCTGTTTCCCTAGGGAGAATGTTGGGCTGGGGGTTGTAAAACCAGAGGAAAAGCGATATAATGGCACATTATAATACCGTTTCGTCCCTTTGGGCGGACGTTGGAGAAATGGAGAGAACAACTATGGAACGCACCACCATTGCCGCCATCTTTGCGGATCAGGAGGCGCTGGGCGGCCAGACGGTCACCGTCTGCGGCTGGGCCCGCACCATCCGGGATATGAAGACCTTCGGCTTTATCGAGCTCAACGACGGCTCCTGCTTCAAGAATCTTCAGATCGTCATGGATGCCAACGTGCTGGACAATTATAAAGAGATCGCCGGCCAGAACGTAGGCGCCGCCCTGATCGTAAACGGCACCGTGGTGCTCACTCCCAGCGCCAAGCAGCCCCTGGAGGTGAAGGCCTCCTCCATCGCCGTGGAGGGCCCCTCCGCCCCCGACTACCCCCTGCAGAAGAAGCGCCACAGCGTGGAGTTCCTGCGCACCATTCAGCACCTGCGTCCCCGCACCAATCTGTTTTCTGCGGTCTTCCGGGTGCGCTCCGCCGCCGCCCACGCCATCCACTGCTTCTTCCAGGACCAGGGCTTTGTCTACGTCCACACTCCCCTCATCACTGCCAGCGACTGCGAGGGCGCCGGCGAGATGTTCCAGGTGACTACCCTGGATCTGGAGAACGTGCCCAAGAATGAGGACGGCACCGTGGACTACTCCAAGGACTTTTTCGGCAAGCGGGCCAATCTCACCGTGTCCGGCCAGCTCAACTGCGAGAACTTCGCCATGGCCTTCGGCAACGTGTACACCTTCGGTCCCACCTTCCGGGCGGAGAAGTCCAACACCCAGCGCCACGCCGCTGAGTTCTGGATGATCGAGCCCGAGATGGCCTTTGCGGACCTCTCCGACTACATGGACAACGCCGAGGCAATGGTCAAGTATGTCATCAACTATGTGATGAGAAAGTGCCCCGACGAGATGAACTTCTTCAACTCCTTTGTAGACAAGGGCCTCAAGGAGCGCCTGGAGCACGTGGCCTCCTCCGACTTTGCCCGGGTGAGCTACACCGAGGCGGTGAAGATCCTGGAACAGCACAACGACAAGTTCGACTTCAAGGTCTACTGGGGCTGTGACCTGCAGACCGAGCACGAGCGTTTCCTTACCGAGCAGGTGTACAAGCGCCCCGTGTTTGTCACCGACTATCCCAAGGAGATCAAGGCCTTCTACATGCGCCAGAACGACGACGGCAAGACCGTGGCCGCCGCCGACTGTCTGGTGCCCGGCATCGGCGAACTCATCGGCGGCTCTCAGCGTGAGGAGCGCCTGGAGGTGCTGGAGGCCCGCATTCAGGAGCTGGGCATGGACCCCAAGGACTACTGGTGGTACTGCGACCTGCGGCGTTACGGCACCTGCCGCCATGCCGGCTACGGCCTGGGCTTCGAGCGGATGGTCATGTACCTCACCGGCGTGAACAACATCCGCGACGTGGAGCTGCATCCCAGAACCTGGGGCAATGCGGAGTTCTAAAGAAATGTATTACGGCCCCTGGCGCGTTGCTGCTTCTTGCAGCTCTACGTCGGGGGCCCCATCTTTGATGGGGCGGCGTGCTGCGCCGTCCAAGCGTTTTGCCCACCGGGCAAAACTTTGGCGCCGGGCGAATTCACTTCGCCCAAGCATTCACAATTGGGTCCCCAGACACGCCCTGCGTGTCTGGGCCGGAGCTGCATCCCAGAACTTGGGGCAACGCGGAGTTTTAACAACAGATAGCAAGACCCCCGGCGTGGAGCTGTGAAAAGCAGCCGCACACCGGGGGTCTTTTTATCACTGATTGCAGCAGAAAGCCCTGGAAATTCATAGATTTCCAGGGCTTTTGGCACGCCAGAAGGGATTTGAACCCCCGACACCCGCCTTAGGAGGGCGGTGCTCTGTCCAGCTGAGCTACTGGCGCATATTTCTTTAGGATATACAGCCCCTTTATTTTAGCCTACCGCCGGGAAACTGTCAACGAAAAACCGGTCTGCGCCGAGTATCCCCCTCCGCTGTCCATCCGTCCAAAATCGGTAGACGGCCGGAGGGCGCTCGGCTATACTAAAGGCAAGAAGGGAGGCGATGGGATGCAGGTGGAAGTCAAGCTGGATCCGGAGCGCAAGGAGATCGGGATCGTGGTGCTGGCCCCCGCTCCCTCGCCGGAGGTGGAGGAACTGGTGCGGCGGCTGGAGGCGGAGCAGCTCTCCCCTCTGAGAGGCTGGCAGGGGGACACCATGACCCTGCTGCCCCAGAGCCAGGTGGTGCGCTGCTATGCCCAGGACAAACGGGTGTACGCCGCCGTGGACGGCGGGGCGGTCTATCTGCTTCCGGAGCGCCTCTACGAGCTGGAAGAGCAGCTGGACCGGCGGAAGTTCGTGCGTATCTCCAACGGAGAGATCATCAACCTGGACAAGGTGACGGCGGTGGACCTGTCCCTCACCGGCACCATCCGCATGACCCTGGGCGAGGCGGGATACGCCTATGTGTCCCGGCGGTATGTAAAGAAGATCAAGGAGACCTTGCAGCTGGAGAGGAGGCGGACATGATGAAGAAGGAAACCCGGGATTGGCTGGTGCTGGTTCTTTTGGGCGGGGTACTGGGGCTGCTGGCGGGAATCATCTGGATGCCCTATGTGGTGGGCAGCCGGGAGTGCCCGCCTCTGGCGGTGCTGGCCTGTGTGGGTCTGGGCGCTATGGCAGGCCTGGCCACCCAGCCCTTTGCCGACAGCGGCCGAACCCTGCTGCTCCGCTCCCTGGGGCACTTTTTGCTCACTGCTGCCTGTTTCGCCCTGCTGGTAACGGAGGGGAACTTGGCACAGGACGCACGGGGCGTGCTGTTTGGGGAGGGGCTGCTGCTTGTACTGTATCTGCTCATCTGGCTGGGCCGCTGGACGGGCTGGTATCTGGAGGTGGCACAGCTGCGGGAGCTGCTGGGTCTGGACCCCGGCCCTACTCCCCTCAAGTGGCGGGAGACCCTGCCCTATCTGCCCTTTGTGCTGGTGCTGTGCGACCTTCTGCCCGGGGCGCTGCGGGGCGTTGAGCGCATGGTGCAGGCCGATGTCCCGGCTCTATCCGGGCTGATTTTGCCCTTTCTCCTGCTGCCGGTGGTGAGCTTCTGCGTGGGTATCTCTCTGGGCCGGCGTCAAGGGGTGTGTCCCCTGTTCCCAATCGCCTGCTTTGTGTGCTACCTGCCTATGGTGTACCTGCTCTTCAATCACACCGCCCTGTTTCACTGCTTTATGACCGCCGTCCCCGCCCTGGCGGGCAACCTGCTTGGCGCTCTGGGACGGAGAAGCCGATACCGGAACACTCTGTGAAAGGAGGCGCCCCATGGAAGGCTTGATTTTCTTTTTCCTCCTGCCCCTGGCCGCCGGAGCGGTACAATATCCTCTTACACGCAGCCGCCTGCCCCGGCGGGCCAAATGGGCACCCGCCGCCCTGGTCGCCTTGGTGGGGATCATCTGCCTGGGAGGCATGACGGAACTGCTTCCCCTGCCTCAGACCTATCTTTTGAGCCAAAACGCATGGATCGCTTTCCCTGATTATTATCATGTGGGTCTGCTCTGCCTACCTGCTCTGTTGGGACTGGGTCTGGGAGCACTTTTTGCCGTTGATATGTCTGAGCAATAACGGAGATGAAAAACCATGAAACGAGAAGTACGGCTCTACAATTTAATTCTCCCTGTGTGGCTCATCTGGCTCTTCCCCCAGCTGCTGATTTTTGTGGCCCCCGCCAATCTTCTGGTGGACGGCCTGGTGCTCATCCTCACCTTGATGGCTCTCAAACACCAGGAAAAACGGGCCGTGGTCAAAGCCCTGTGGGGCAAGTTCTGGATTCGGGGGTTCCTGGCCGACTTCATCGGGGTCCTTCTCCTGCTGCCCGGAGGCTTTCTGTCCTCCTTCCTGCCTAACGCATCCTGGGCGTCCGAGGTAGACGCGGCGATTATGTACAACCCCTTCCTCCACCCTCTCGCCTTTCTCTGGGTGCTGGCAGGGGTGGCTTTGGCCGGGGTGTGCATCTACTTCTTTGACCGGCAGGCCATGGCGGCGTGCGAGCTGCTCACCCAGCGGGAAAAGCATGTGGTGGCCCTCACCATGGCCATCGTCACCGCCCCCTGGCTCTTCTTTCTCCCCATATACTGGCCCTGACACGACAACAGGCCGCCCCCGGAGGGGCGGCCTGATTTTTTATTTATCCGCAGCCTCCGCAGCGCTCACAGGCGGAGGGGGTGGCGGCACAGCCGCCCAGGGCGGTCTCCCGCAGCTCGGCGGGGAGCCGTCGGCCCACCTGGTACATGGCCTCCAGCATTTCGTCAAAGGGGATGAGCTGGGGCACGCCGCTCAGGGCCATCTCCGCGGCCACCAGGGCGTTGGCCACGCCGGCGGCGTTGCGGCTCTGGCAGGGGTACTCCACCAGACCGCCTACCGGGTCGCATACCAGGCCCAGCATGTTCATCATCACCGTGGAGGCGGCGTCCAGGGACTGCTGAGGGGTCCCCCCCATCAGCTCCACCGCCGCCGAGGCCGCCATGGCTGCCGCCACGCCCACCTCGGCCTGACAGCCGCCCACGGCGCCCGCCACCGTGGCGTTGCGCATGGCCAGATAGCCCACCGCACCGGCGTTGAACAAGCCGTCCAGCAGCCGCTCGTCGGAGATGCGGTACTCATCCTGAAGGGCCAGCAGCAGCCCGGGCACCACGCCGGAGGACCCGGCGGTGGGGGCGGCCACAATGAGGCCCATGGAGGCGTTGACCTCCAGCACACCCATGGCGTAGGTGATGGCTCGTTGCAGCACCGGCCCGCACAGGCTCTTTTTCTTGGCCGCATGGGCGGCCAGGCGCTTGGCCTCTCCCCCGATGAGCCCGCCCATGGAGCGCACCGGATGTTTGAGAGGCTGGGTGGCCGACTCCCGCATGATCTCCAGGGCCCGGGCCATCTTGGCCTCCACCCGGTCGGGAGCCATCTCCCCCAGTTCCCACTCCCGGCGGCGCATTACCTGGGAGATGAGGCAGTCCTCCTGCTTGCACAGTTCCAGCAGTTCATTTCCATTTCGAAAATCCATGCTCCCACCTCCTTACGGCTGGACGATCATCACGTCGTGGATATAGGGGTTCTGTTTCAGTTCCTGGGTGATGCCCTCGGGCAGGCGGCCGTCGGACTCGATGATGCTGTACGCCGTGTGGCCCTTGCTCTCCCGGAACAGGCGCATAAAGGCCAGGTTGACTCCCCGGTCGCTGAGCACCTTGGTGATGTGGGCCACCACGCCGGGCTTGTCCTGCTGGACCACGATGACGGCGGCGTACTCTCCGGTGAAGTCCACCTCCACCCCGTTGATGCGCACGATCTTCACCTTGCCGCCCCCCAGGGACACCCCCCGCACGGTCATCACCTGACCGGCGGCGTTCTCCATGCGGATGTCCACGGTGTTGGGGTGGACCTCGGTCTCGGTCTCGTTGGGGGTGAAGGTGAACTCCAGCCCCCGCTGCCGGGCGATGTCAAAGGAGTTGCGGATGTTCAGATCGTCGGTGGCGAAGCCCAGGATGCCGCCCAGCAGAGCCCGGTCGGTGCCGTGGCCCCGATAGGTCTTGGCAAAGGAGCCGTAGAGGGTGAACTCCACCCGCTTGATGGGGGGAGTCATCATCTTCTGGGCCAGTCCCGCGATCACCGCCGCGCCGGCGGTGTGGGAGCTGGAGGGACCGATCATATTGGGTCCCAGCACGTCAAAGACGCTGATAAAGGACATATTAGCCCTCCTTCACAGGGGTCTTGTCGATAAACTTGCGGTAGATGGTGTCCACGATGGTGCCGATGGCGTTGTCGCCGGACACGTTGCAGGCGGTGCCGAAGGAGTCCTGGGTGATATACAGGGCCACCATGATGGCGCAGATGGGGCCGTTCACGTCACCGGCCTCGGTGCCGAACACCATGTACAGGAAGGGCAGGGCGGTCATGATGGAGCCGCCGGGGGCGCCGGGAGAGGCTACCATGGCAATGCCCAGGGTGGCGATAAAGGGGACCACGATGCCCAGGCTGATGGGCAGCTGGTACATGAGGCACACGGCGGTGGCGCAGGCGGTGATGGTGATCATGGAGCCGGCCATGTGGATGTTGGCGCACAGGGGCACCACGAAGTTGCGGATCTCCTCCAGGATGCCGTCCTTCCGGGCACACTCCAGGTTTACCGGGATGGTGGCGGCGGAGGACTGGGTGCCGATGGCGGTGGCGTAGCCGGGGATCTGGTTGCGGATGAGGGTGATGGGATTCTTGCCGGACACCAGACCGGCCACCAGGAACTGGATGCAGATATAGATGAGGTGCATGGCGATGACCACCAGGAAGACCTTCCACAGGATGCTCAGAATGGCGAAGGTTTTGCCGGAATAGGTCATATTGGTGAAGGTGCCGCAGATATACAGGGGCAGCAGAGGGATAATGACGACGTGGAGCACCTTGTCAATGATGGCGGAGAAGTCCTCCATGCCGTGGTAGAGGCTGTCGCCGATCTCCTTGCCCCGCATGGTGGACAGGCACAGGCCCAGCACAAAGGCCAGAGTCACCGCGGACAGGGTATCCAGCAGGGGCGGAATGGACAGGGAGAAGTAGCCCTCCAGGGAGACGTCGGCGGTGGCGGCAATCTGGTCCAGGGCGCCCTCACTCATAAAGGAGGGGAACAGGTTGGAAGCCACCAGATAGGAGGCGGAGCCCGCCACCAGAGTGGAGAAGTAGGACAGGGCCACGGTAATGATGAGCAGCTTGCCCGCGCCGCTGCGCAGGTTGGCGATGCCCATGGTCACATAGGCCACGATCATCAGAGGGATGACGAAGGACAGGAACGTGCTGAAGATGGACGAGAAGGTGACCACCACCCGGTTGAACCACTCGGGCATGAACGAGCCGAAGAGGATACCCAGAATGATGGCGATGATGAGTTTGGGAATGAGGCCGATGCGGATTTTCTTTTTTTCCATAACAATTCCTCCCATTGTTATTTTGCTGATTTGTCAAGTTTCCCCGTTGACTTTGTGGTATCTTTAGTCTATCATGACAATAAGTTTTAATCAAATAAACCGTTTTCATCATTTCGATTAAAAGAATTCATACTACTATTGGGAGAAACAGGAGGAAGTTGGCATGGAGCTGCGGCAGATCGCTACCTTTATCCGGGTGGCACAGTTTGAGAGTTTTTCCAAGGCGGCCTCCAGCCTTGGCTACTCCCAGTCGGCGGTGACGGTGCAGATCCGCCTGCTGGAGGAGGAGCTCCACGTGCGCCTGTTTGACCGGATGTACAAGCGGGTGGTGCTCACCGGCCAGGGGCGGCAGTTTCTGGAGAGCGCCTACAACATCATCCAGGAGGTGAATCACGCCGCCCTCTCCCTTTCCGTGGAGGAGGAGCTGAGCGGACCGCTCCACATCGGCACCCTGGAGTCCCTGTGCTGCGCCCGGCTGCCCGCCATCGTGGCCCAGTTCCGCTCCCTGCATCCCAAGGTGAACTTACAGATCACCACCGGCGTGCCCGAGGAGATCATCAGCAAAATGGAGCGGGGCGAGGTGGACATCATCTATATTCTGGACGAGCCCCTTTACAACAATAGCTGGAATAAATTGCTGGAGGAGCGGGAGGAGATGGTGCTGGTGGCCTCCCCCGCCCTGGGCAAGGCCCTGGGACCGGGCAGCCACGCCTTGGAGGAGCTGCTGGACCAGCCCTTCTACCTCACCGAGCGCAACGCCAACTATCGCCGCCTGCTGGACCGGCGTCTGGCCGCCCACGGCCGCTCGGTCACCCCGGTGCTGGAGAGCAGCTACGCCTCCTTCCTCCTCCAGGTGCTGGAGGAGACAGAGGGGCTGTCCTACCTGCCCTGGTTTCTGGTGGAGGAGCGGGTACGCCAGGGGCGGCTGACCGTGGTGGAGGTGGACGAGCTGCAAACCGCCATGTACAGCCAGATCTTTTCCCACAAGGAGAAGTGGACCACCCGGGAGATGGACGAATTTGTCCGCCTGTGCGCCCGACCCAAGAAAAAGGCAGAAAAAGAGGGCTCCGTTGGGTGAGAACGGAGCCCTCTTTGTTACTTCAAAATGGTGTTCAGCTTGTCCCGCAGGCGGCGGGCAGCCCTCTCCGGGTCCTGGGCCTTGACGATGGCCCGCACCACAGCGCCGCCCTTGGCGCCGCTGCCGGTGAGGATGTCTACGTTGCTCTCATCCAGACCGCCGATGCCCACCACGCCGATGGGTACGGCCTTCACAATGTCCTTCAGCGTGTCAATGGAGGTGAGGACGGTGTTCACCTTGGTCTCGGTGGGAAACAGAGCTCCCACCCCCAGATAGTCCGCCCCCTGCTCATAGGCCTCCCGGGCCTGGGGCACCGTCTTGGCGGTGGCTCCCACGATCTTGTCCGGACCCATCAGCTTCCGGGCCGCCCACACCGGCAGGTCGGTCTGGCCCACATGGGCCCCCGCCGCCCCGCAGGCCAGAGCCACGTCCACCCGGTCGTCAATGATGAGGGGCACATGGAAGGGGTCGGTGATCTCCTTCACCGCCTGGGCCAGGCGCAGATAGTCCCGACCGCCCCGGTTCTTCTCCCGCAGCTGCAAGAGGGTCACGCCCCCCCGGCAGGCCTGCTCCACCATGTCCAAAAACCGCTTCTCGTCGTAGTATCCGCTGTCCGTCACCAGGTACAGCTTCAGATCCACAGGGTTCATACGTTTCATCCTTTCTCCACAGAGCCGGCCACCGCCGCTTCCCGCTCCAGTTCCTCCGGGGTGAGGGCATAGACCTCATCCAGCAGCCGGGTGCGCAGACTCCCCGGTCCCTTGGCCTTCTGGGCCGCCCGCTCGCCGCATACCCCCAGCATGGCGGCTGCGGCCACTGCCGCCTCCTCCGGCTCTCCCACCGCCAAAAAGGCGGCGGTGAGCACATTGAGCATACAGCCCGTGCCGGTTAGGCGGCCCATCATGGGGTGACCGTTGCGGATCTCCCAGTACCGCCCGTGGGGGGCAAACACCCCGTCCACCGTCCCCGAGGCCAGCAGCACCGCCCCCTGGCGGCGGCTGAACGCCTGGAGAGCGGAGAGGTTCTCTCCCTCCAGCCGGTCGCTGCCGTCGGCGTCCACGCCGGACGTATGCTGGCGCGCCCCGCACAGACAGAGAAGTTCCGACAGATTCCCCTTGACCACCTGGGGCTGGATCTTGGTCAGATAGTCCTGGGCGTAGCGCCGGCGCAGGGTGCTGCACCCCACGCCCACACAGTCCAGCACCACCGGCACCCCCGCTTCCCGGGCCGCCTGTCCGGCCAGAACCATGGACTCCATGCGCACGTCGGTAATGTTGCCCAGGTTCACCGCCAAGGCGGCGGCGGTGGCGGTGATTTCAGCCACTTCTTTGGGGTGCTCGGCCATGATGGGCCGTCCCCCTGCCGCCAGGATCAGATTGGCGCAGTCGTTGATGGAGATGGGGTTGGTAATGCAGTGAATGAGGGGCCGGCGGCTTCGCAGCGCCTCCAGCAGCGCGCCCAGGGACTTGCTCATGCGTTGACGCTCTCCTTTCGATGGGAAATATAATAGTAGGCAGCCACAGCGGCAAACAGAGCCAGCACCACCCAGGGCAGGGCCATGGCCGCGCCGCCGGCCTTCAGCACATTCTTTACCAGCACCAGCACCGCCAGGTAGGCGATCACACCCAAAAACACGATGCCCATGCTGTCCCCCGCCACGGTGACCGGGCGGTCAAACACCTTGGCCCCCAGGTCCCGCTGCATTTTCAGCAGCATGCCGTTTTTGGCCAGCTTCTTCAAAAGCAGGAATGCCACGCTGCCGCCGATGAGGGTGCCGGCGATGAAGGAGGGCACATAGTACACCCAGGTAAGGCCCGTGTAGCCCCACCACAGGGTCATCACCGGGTAGGAGGCCACCGCGCCGATGATGCCGGTGCCCACCACCTCTCCGATGACGGCGAAGATAAGCCGCCCGCCGCTGAGGCGGTAGAGGATGCCGGACAGAGCCGCGCCAAATACCGCTCCGGTGAGGGCCAGAGGCGGAATTCCCATCAGGCTCATGCGGATGATGCCGATGAGGCAGGCGCACACAAAGGAATACACCGGCCCCAGCAGCACCGCGCACACGATGTTGATGAGGTGGGCGGTGGGGCACATGCCCTCCACCCGGAGGATGGGGGAGATGACCACGCCCACGGCAATCAACATGGCCAGGGTCACCAGACGCAGAAGAGAGGGGTTTCGTTTCATAAAAAAGACTCCTTTTTCCAAACGCTTCCGCGGAAAAGGAGTGAGATCCCACAAGGACAGCCCTCCTCCACGCCGGTCTCCCGGCGCCGCGGAGCCCCCGCCCGGAACATGGCCGGGTCGGGTCGGTCGAAGCTTGCTGGCTTCCTCTCATGCCGGAACACGGCCTCCCATCGCTGTCCAGTTGTCCACAAGGCCGGACACAGGCCCAGGGCGCTCCCCCTCGGCCTGCCGCAAAGCAGTCCCTCCTCGCGCTTCCCGCCAAAAAACAAAAAGGGCGTGCCGCAGGCACGCCCGGACGTACAAAGAGCCGTCCACATCCCTACGGCGGCATGATCCGCATCAGGTTTCTGGGTCGAAGCCGAACTTCCTCTCAGCGCCTGAGCGCTCCCCATTCTCTTTTTGGCTGGAAGAGTGTCCCGGTGTTTTTCCGGGACGCCTTTATTATCTGCCTGCTCTCTCCCTTTGTCAATCCCTATTTTTAGAGGGCGGGAGAACCTCCATACTTCCGGTCCAGAATCTCCACGATGTCGCCGATGACCCCCTCGTCGCAGTGGCACAGCAGCTGGGCTCCCCAGTCCTTCACCTCCTGGGCGCAGTTGGCCGGGGCGAAGGGGATGGCGGAGAGGACCATCATGGGAATGTCGTTCTGGTTGTCCCCCACGCAGTAGAGATTTTCCCGCTCCACCCCCAGCATGTCAATGAGGCGCTCCACCATCCCGCCCTTGTTGCAGCCTCGGCGGGTGATCTCCAGGTAGTAGCGGTTGGAGAAGATGGCCTCGTACCGCTCCGGGCAGTGCTCCTCCAACCAGGCGCGGGCCTTCAAAAGCTGGTCGTACTCCTGCTGGACGATGACCTTGTTCCAGGGGGTGGGCATCTCGGAGATGGGGGACACGGTATAGTCCGTGCCCACCTTGCGCATATGGCCGTAGGTCACCTCATTGGGCCGAAAGACGTAGATGTCCTCCCCGTGGTAGGCCTCCATGCCCAGAGACGGAATGGCGTCCATCAGAGCCTGGAAGTCCCGGGGCGCCCGGGGGTCCAGCTGGGTCTCCACCAGCATGGTGTGGGTGTGGAAGTCGTAGATGGCCGAGCCGTTGGACAGCACCACCGGGGCGTTGATGGGCGCCAGGTGGAAATAAGGGGCGAAGGTGGTGTAGGCCCGTCCGGTGGCCACGGTGAACCGGCCCCCCTCCCGCAGCCAGTAGTGGATGGCTGCCAGGTTGCGGGGCGGCACCCGGTGGTGGGAATCGTATAAGGTGTCGTCAAAGTCACTGACCAGCAGCAGACCGTCAAATTTACCCATGGGAGCCTCTCTTTCTTTGCCCCCGAAGGGGTCAGTTCAGGTCCTGTCCCTGATAATACCGTTTCAGCGGGCCGTAGGACAGCGCCGCCACCAGGGAGGTCAGGATGATTTCCGGAATCATATAGCTGGCGTTATAGGCGATAGACCAAATGGGGGCGGCCCAGCCCAGCTCGTTGGGCCACAACACCTCCCACACCACCACGCCGGAGACGTAGTGGCACGCCAGGCGCACCAGGAAGGTGATCACGATCCCCAGTACCAGTTCCAGGCGGAAATTGCCCAGCCGGCCATGGAACATGCCGGCCAGTCCAATGACCGAGAAAGCCAGCACATAGTCAAAGAGGATAATTAGAATGGCGGTGGGCACGCTGTCGGCATACTGTACGTTTTGGATGCCCAGCACTATCTGCAGAAGGCTGTACACAAAGGCGGCAAACACGCCCCACTTACAGCCATACCGCCAGGACAGCACCACCAGGGGCAGCATGGAGCACACGGTGATCCCGCCTCCCAGCGCCCAGGGTCCCTGGAAGGGGAACATGCTCAGCACCGCGGCGATGGCCAGCATCATAGCGCTTTCCACCAGACGGCGCAGGCGGATGGACCGGGACCGCCGGGTCGCAGCTGTTTGATTCATCGTCGTTTCC
The DNA here is from genome assembly GCA_944385665.1 of uncultured Oscillospiraceae bacterium. Taxonomy (GTDB): domain Bacteria; phylum Bacillota; class Clostridia; order Oscillospirales; family Oscillospiraceae; genus Lawsonibacter. The sequence continues at coordinate 20,537 of CALWYB010000022.1, read as the reverse complement.
TCCGAAAAAACGTTGTACCGCAACACATCCAAGCGGGTGCAGTGCGGTACGAAAGAAACGACAGGAATCCACAGTCCGTTCACTTCCTACGCCGGCATTACCCGGATCAGGTGTAAGGGACCGAAGGCGGCCTATTCGCCTTTGCATCTCAGCCGGAAAAGCTTCCAGCGCCCCTGTGCTCGATTGTCATGCGGTCATCTTTATTGTACCCGCCCCGGCAGGGGCTTGTCAAGGCAGCCTCTTACTTGTGCTGTTCAGGCAGGGAGTCGTCCTCCCGCACCCAGTCCTCCACGTGGACCACGCTGTAATCCCGGTCGGTGTTGCGGATGACCACCCGCTGGATACCCGCGTTGATGATGAGCCGGCGGCACATGGAGCAGGAGGTGGCGTCGTGGAGGAGCTCCCCGGTCTTGGCCTCCCGGCCCGCCAGGTATAAGGTGGCGCCCAGGGTGTCCCGCCGGGCCGCCGAGATGATGGCGTTCATCTCCGCATGGACGGAGCGGCACAGCTCGTAGCGCTCGCCGCTGGGCACGTTCATGGCCTCCCGGGTGCAGTAGCCCAGGTCCATGCAGTTCTTCCGGCCCCGGGGAGCGCCGTTGTAGCCGGTGGAGACGATCTCGTCGTTCTTGACAATGATGGCCCCATAGCACCGCCGCATACAGGTGGAGCGCTCCAGCACGGTCTCGGCGATATCCAGGTAGTAGTTCTCTTTGTCGATGCGCTTCATACAGGGGTCCTCCCAGTTCATTTGGAAAAAGTATACCCTATTTTGTCCCCCGGCGCAAGACAAATGCCCCTTTTTCTGTTGTTCTGACAGGAACAATTCACACTTTGTTTACGATTGCTTTCTTGACGAGTTCATACTCTCGCGCTATCATATTTTCAAGATATTTCAAGAGGAAACATGCGTCCGCGCCCGTTTTTCCCCGCTTAGGAGGCTGCCTATGATCCGTAACGCGATCCAGCGTTTTATGTACGGCCGCTATGGGACCGATCAGCTCAACATCGCCCTGCTGGTCCTGTATCTGGTCTTGTACCTGGTCTCTGCCCTGATCCGGCTGGAGGCCCTGTATTGGCTGTCCCTGGTGGTGCTCGTTCTTCTCATCTTCCGCACCCTCTCCCGCAACCCTGCCCGCCGCCGGGCGGAAAACGCCAAGTTTCTCCAGGTGGCCGGTCCGGTCCTGCGCTGGATCCGCTTCCAGCGCACGGCCCATCGGGACAAAGAGCACCGCTACTTCAAATGCCCCAACTGCGGCCAGCAGCTGCGGGTCCCCCGGGGCAAGGGAAAGATCACTGTCACCTGCCGCAACTGCGGCGCCAGCTTCCAGGAGCGAAGCTGATCCCATCCCCACACCAGGCCGCCTTTGGGCGGCCTTTTTCGTGCCCATGCGCTGGATTTTCCATTCCGTTTTGCAAAAAATTATGCTATACTATATGTTGTATGAACGCGGCATTCTGCCGCTGGAACCGAAGAAAAAGTAAGGAGAACTTCCATGAATTCCATGTATGATGTCGTGATTTTAGGCTGCGGCGAGGCGGGCATCTTTGCCGCCTATGAGCTGGCCCACAGCCATCCAGACCTGAAGGTGCTGGCCCTGGACCAGGGCCGGGACATCTACCACCGCAGCTGTCCCATTGTGGCGGGCAAGGTGCGGGAGTGCATCCACTGCTCCGTGTGCGACACCATGTGCGGCTTCGGCGGCGCAGGCGCCTTCTCCGACGGCAAGTTCAATTTCACCACCCAGTTCGGCGGCTGGCTCACCGACTTTATGGACCCCAAGGTGGTCATGGACCTCATTGACTATGTGGACTCCATCAACGTAGCCCACGGGGCCACCACCCAGGTCTTTTCCACCGAGACCGACGCGGCCAAGGCCCTGGCCCGGAAGGCTCTGGGCTACGACCTGCACCTCCTGCAGGCCCGGTGCAAGCACCTGGGCACCGAGAACAACCTGCGCATCCTCCAGAACATCTACGAGGGCCTCAAGGACATGCTGGAGTTCCGCTTCAACACCGCCGTGGAGCACATCGCCAAGGCGGACGGCGGCTTCCGCCTGACTCTGGCCGGCGGCGAGGAGGTCTCCTGCAAGCGGCTCATCGCCGCCCCGGGACGCTCCGGCGCCGAGTGGTTCTCCAACCAGTGCAAGCAGCTGGGGCTGGAGCTCATCAACAACCAGGTGGACATCGGCGTGCGGGTGGAGCTGCCCGCCTCCGTCTTTGAGCACATCACCGACGTGGTCTACGAGTCCAAGCTGGTCTACCGCACCCAGCAGTACGGCGACCAGGTGCGCACCTTCTGTATGAACCCCTACGGCCATGTGGTGGCCGAGAACGTGGAGGGCATCAACACGGTGAACGGCCACTCCTACGCCGACCCCAAGCTGCGCAGCGAGAACACCAACTTCGCCCTGCTGGTTTCGAACCGCTTTACCCAGCCCTTTAACGAGCCCTACCGCTACGGCAAACACATCGCCTCCCTGAGCAACATGCTGGCCGGCGGCGTGCTGGTGCAGCGCTTCGGCGACCTGGTGAAGGGCGTGCGCACCAACGAGCACCGGCTGAGCAAGTCCTTCACCCGGCCCACCCTCACCGCCGCCGTCCCCGGCGACCTGTCCCTGGCCCTGCCCAAGCGGCAGCTGGACGACATCATTGAGATGATCTACGTCCTGGACAAGATCGCCCCGGGCACCGCCAACCACGACACCCTGCTCTACGGCGCGGAGGTGAAGTTCTACTCCGCCCGCCTGGCCCTCTCCTCCGAGCTGGAGACCGCCCTGCCCGGCTTCTTTGCCGCCGGCGACGGCGCGGGGGTCACCCGCGGTCTGGCCCAGGCCGGAGCCTCCGGCGTGCAGGCCGCCCGGGCGGTGCTGCGCCGCATCGAAGCGGAAGTCTGATTCCCCATTTGCCGCCGCGGAGGAATCCGCGGCGGCATTCCTGCATTTTAGGGCGCGCCCAGGATGCCTCTGCTGGGGACTGCTTCCCCGGGCTGCCAGGTTCTCTATCCAAAACCACGAATTTTTTCCACCGCCGGTTTTTCCTCCCTGGGCGCCTTGGGCGGCAAGGGTTATCCACACTGTCCACAAAGTTTTCCACAGGCTGTTAAGAAACCATTTTCTTCCCTTTTTTGCCGAAAATCCAGGTAAAATCCGTGTCAAGTCTTTTTTTCGCGGAAAAATCTACAAATCCGTTTTTTGCAGGAACGGCCCGGTTTTCCACCGCTCCTGAGAAGGGAGTCTCATTCATGAACCAAGACACCATCGCCGCCATCGCCACCCCCGCCGTTCCCTCGGCCATCGGCATTCTCCGCGTGTCCGGCCCCCGGGCGGTGGAGGCGGCCTCGGCCTGCTTCCGCCCCGCCGCCGGCAACCGCCTGGAGGACCACCTCACCCACAAGCTGGTCTACGGCAGTCTGCTGGACGCCCAGGGGGAAGTCATCGACCAGGTGCTGTGTACCTACAGCCGGGGGCCGGCCAGCTACACCGGAGAGGACACGGCAGAGCTGCAGTGCCACGGCTCCCCCATGGTGCTCACCCTGGGCCTGGAGGCCCTCTTTGCCCACGGCGCCCGACAGGCCGGTCCCGGGGAATTTACCCAGCGGGCCTTTCTCAACGGGCGGCTGGATCTGGCCCAGGCTGAGGCAGTGGCTGATCTGCTGGACGCCCGGAGCCGGGAGGGGGCCCGCCACGCCGCCGGGCGGCTGTCCGGCGCCCTGAGCCGCCGGGTGGGGCAGATCTACTCCGCTCTGGTGGATATCATGGCCCACTTCCACGCGGTGCTGGACTACCCCGACGAGGACATCGACCCCTTCACCCTCACTAAGCTGGAGGGCGACCTGTCCGCCCAGAGCCAGGCTCTCTCCGCCCTGCTGGCCACCTACCAGCGGGGGCGGCGGCTCAATCAAGGGGTCCGCTGCGCCCTGGTGGGGCGGCCCAACGCGGGAAAATCCTCCCTCTTAAACGCCCTGGTAGGCTATGACCGGGCCATCGTCACCGACATTCCCGGCACCACCCGGGACACCCTGGAGGCGGAGGTGGAGCTGGGGGGCGTGCCCCTGCGGCTCATTGACACCGCCGGGGTACGGGACAGTGACGACCCCATCGAGCAGCTTGGAGTGGAGCGCAGCCGCCGGGCCATGGAGGAGGCGGAGCTCATCCTGGTGCTGTGGGACAGCTCAGTTCTTATCACAGAGGAGGACGGAGAGCTGCTGGAGACCGCCCTGAGCCTGGCCCCCACCATCCTGATCTCCACCAAACAAGATTTGCCCTCCGCCCCAATTCCTTTCCTCACCCTGGACCCCATGCCCCCGGTGGTGGAGCTGAGCACCAAGACGGGAGAGGGGCTGGCCGATCTGGAGAAAGCGGTGGCAAAGCTGTTCCCCAAGGGCAGCGACGCCGCCTACGGCGAGCTCCTGTCCAACGCCCGGCAGGCCCAGGCGGCCCAGCGGGCTTTGGAGGGAGTGGAACGGGCCCGGCAGGCTCTGGAGGCCGGGATGACCCCCGACGCTCTGCTCACCGATGTGGAGGAGGCTCTCCACGCCCTGGGAGAGCTCACCGGGCAGAGTGTGGGAGAGGATGTGACGGCGCGGATTTTTCAGCGGTTCTGCGTGGGGAAATAAGGTTATATTTTTCGTTTGGGGAGCGGCCTTGGGCTGCTCCCTTTTTTATTGGGGGAACGGGTGTTACTTTCTGCTCGCACAGAAAGTAACCAAAGATGCGTTGGGGGCCGCCTTCGATGAGCGCCTTCGCGCAGCGGGCGCTCATAGGCGGCTTGCCCCCAAGCCCCCGTCTACGGGGGACGCCTCCGGCAGTGGGAATCCCAGCTGTCCAGTCTGAACCCAAGCCCCCGTCTACGGGGGACGCCTACCTGCGAGATAGTGAGTGAATTTCCGGCGGGCAAAATTTGAGTGGCTTTCCTTTCTTGCCCCGGGGACACTGGCCCCTGCCGGGTGCAAATTTGAAAGATGCTTCGTTGCAGTCACGCCGCCTGCCTGGGCAAAACCGTGGAGGCTGGGTTGGTGATCGGCGCTTTAAGAAAAAAAGCAGGAGCGACGCAGAACGTCACTCCTACTGGAAATCTCCCCTACGGGCGCAGAAGGGAAACGAAGTTTCCCACAAAGTTCTTTGCCAAGCTTTCTTTCAAGAAAGCGCGTCGCGGGAGTGGCAAGAAAACAACAGAATCTGCCGCTGCTGGGCCAGCTCCTGAAGCAGCTCCAGGGCCCGCTTGGCCCGGTCGTCATCAAAGGCGGCCAGGGCCTCGTCCAGCACCAGGGGCGCCTCCGGCAAACACAAGTCGCACACCGCCAGACGCACCGCCAGATAGATCTGGTCCACCGTGCCCTTCGACAGATACAGCGCGCTGTGGGGCAGCACGTCCCGCTCCCCGGCGGCGCTGGCGTCCAGCTCCTTGTCCAGGGACAGGGTGCGGTATTTCCCGCCGGTGAGCCGGTCCAGCAGGGCTCCCGCCGCCCGGTTCAGCTGGGGCGAAAAGCGCTGCTGGAGCTGGGCATTGGCCTGCTGGAGGGTCTCCATGGCGATGGAGATAGCCTGGTACTCCCGATTGCGGCGAGAGAGCTCCTCCTCCACCTGCTCCAATTGGGCGGACAGGGCCGCCGGGTCGCCCATGGCCTGCTGCTTGCCCCGGGCCTGGTTAAGGGCTCGGTCCAGCCGCTCCAGCTCAACCTGGAGGCGACCCGTCTCCTGAGCGGCCTGTTCCAGGGGCAGGGCGGGCTGGGGCAGTTCCGTCTCCTCGGTCAGCTCCCGGCCACCCTGTGCCCGCAGGGCCTGGGTCAGCCGCTGGGCGCCCTCCAGCCGGGAGCGGGCCAGGGTCTCCCGCTCTCCCAGATTCAGCGCCCGGGAGAGGGCGGCGGAGACGCCGAAGAGCTCCTTTACCTCGGGGGCAAAGGTGTGGACAAACTGGAACAGCTCCCGGCGGCTGTTCTCCAGCCGGGCCTGGCGGTCGGTGAGACCGCTCTGGATCATCCGCACCTGCTGGGCGGCCTGGTCGGCGGCGGCCATCCGCTGCTGGTAGTTCCCGGCCAGGGCGGCGATCTTCTCCACATCATCCACCCCGTAGCGCTCCAAAATCTGATTGGCCTGCCGGGCCGCCTTTTTGCCGCCGGCCAAAACCAGAAGAGAGGCCGCAGCGCACACCACGTAGGCGATGGGACCCAGCCACCAGAAGGGGCCAAAGTATGCCAGCGCCCCGCCGGCTGCCACACCGGCAAGTTGAAGCAGGATAACATTCCGGCGGCTGGCGGCCTGTTTCGCCATTCCGGCGCGGCAGCGCTCCCTGTCCTGCTCCCCTTTGCGCACCGCCTCCTCGCCGGTCATGCCGGGGAAGCGGTCATCCCGGGCGGCCTGCCGGGCGCGCTCCAGGGCCTGCTGGGCTCCCGCCAGCTCCTCCTGGCCCTGGCGGATCTCCGGCTCCAGGGCCTTTAAAAAGGCCAGCTCCCCCTGTGCCCGCTTCAAAGCGTCCCGGGAGGGCAAAGTCCCAAACCGTGCCTGCTCGGCAAGCAGGGCTTCCAGCTGGGCCTGGGCCTGGTTCTCGTCGGCCAGGGCCTGGGTATACTGCCGGTCCAGCTTCTGCTGGGCGATGGCCTTGTACCGTTCCAGCTGTTGAGAACAGAAGGCGTGCCGCCGGGCCGCCTGAGCCCGGTCTCCCTCCAGCTGGTTGAGCTGGTCGTTGAGCTCTTCCAGCTCGGCCACGCTCTGGGACAGCTCTGCCCGCTCCCCTTCCAGCTGGGGAATGCGGCCCACGCTCTTGTTCACCTTCCGGCGGTTGAGCCACTCCTTGAGCTGCCGTTCCACCTGGGAGTAGGACACGTCCTCCTCCCCGGAGGACACCAGGGCGGCGATGCGGGCCTCCAACTCCGGGGCGGAGCGGATGGCCAGGGTGCCGCTCTGGCCGATGAAGGCAGAGCGCTCATAGACCTCCCGGCCCACCCCCAGCAGCATCTGCCCACAGGTGTCAGCGGTAAGGCCGGGGACAGGCTCCTCTGTTCCGGTATACACGGCAGAGAAGCTGCCAAAGGGAACGTTGCCCCGGGGACCCCGGCGGATGGTGATGTCCCTGCCCTGCCACTCCAGGGTGATCTCCCCCTCCATGGGGGCGCCGGACCAGGGCTGGTAGCGGTTCTTGTCGGCCAGGTGGCCCTTCCGGTCCCGGTCCCGGGTGTCGATGCCGTAGAACATGGCCTTCAAAAAGGCGCACCAGGTGGACTTGCCCCCCTCGTTGGGGGCGGTGATGACGTTGAGTCCCGGCTCCAGAGTGAGGCGCGCCCCCTGGAGTTTGCCGAAGGTGGCGGTCATGGTTTTGATCTTCATGGGGCCACATCCTCCCCTCGCTCCAGGGCGGCCAGGCCGAAGCGCACCGCCAACTGCAAGGTCTCGTTTTCCGGGTCCGCCTGACACCGGGCGGCCATGGAGCGAAGGAACAGCCCGGTGAGGGAGTCCTCCTCCCGCCGCACCCACACCTCCCGGCGCACCCGGGTGCGGTCCCGGAGGGTCAGGCCATAAAACCGGGGGGCCAGCGCCCCCTCCAGGGCGGCCAGGTTCAGGGGCTCATCCCCCCGTTCCCCGGTGAAGGTGATGCGGTAGACGTCGTTTTCGGTATCCGGAGGCAGAATATCTCCCACCGCCGCCAGAGGATCTTCCCGGCCGGTGAGGTCCACGGTCAGTTCCTCATACCGCCGCCGGCTGAGAGGCACCAGCTCCCCCCGGCAGACGTTCCCGTCCAGGGTGAGGCAGAGCACCCCCTTCTCCCCTGTCTCGTCAAAGCCGCGGCCCTCGGGACAGCCGGGATAGGCCCAGAAGGTGGTTCCCTCCCGCTGGATGCCGCTGTACTGGTGGACATGGCCCAGGGCCAGATAGGCAAGGCCGCTGGCGGCGATGTCCGTCCGGGAAACCGGGGCGTAGTCCCCTGCTCCGTCCACCTGGCCGTGGAGCACCATCAGGTGTATCTTGCCATCCTGTGGCGCGGTAAAGCCCGACAGCGGGAAGGCGTCCTCCCGGGGAGCCTGGAAGGCCCGGCCATGGATCACACAGCCCAGATGGGGCAGCTCCACCGCCTCCAGGTTGCCAGAGGTGAAAATATGTACATTCTCCGGCCAGTCCAGGGCGGCGTAGAGGGAATTGACTTGGTAGTAGTCGTGATTGCCCGGGGCGAGAAACACCGGGCAGGGAATCTGTCCCAGGGCCTGAGCCAAGGCCTGGGCGGTCTCCCGGTAGGTCTGGTGGCTGTCCAGCAGGTCGCCGGAGAGGAGCACCAGATCGGCCCGCCGCTCCCGGGAAAGCTGGGCCAGAGCGGAGAGCAGCTCCCGCTGCTCTCCCCGGCGCTGGGCCGCCCGCTGGGGCGTGAGACCGGCAAAGGGGCTGTCCAGGTGGAAGTCAGCCCCATGGATGATGGTGAGCAAGGTTTCTTTCCGTCCTTTCCAAACGTAGAAGCAAAACGAAGTTTTGCGCGAAAGTTCTTTGCCAAGCTTTCTTTCAAGAAAGCGGAGACGGGCCGATGGGGACATCGGCCCCTACGGAGGCTTTTAGGCGAGGAAGCGGAGTGCATGAAATCTAGTGCCTCTTGACGGGCGCAGAGGGGAAGCAAAGCTTCCCACAAAGTTCTTTGCCCAGCTTTCTTACAAGAAAGCTGGTTATTCAATCAGATCGACACGCTGGACCTGGACGCAGCGGTTCTTGTCCGTGTCGATGGTAAAGCGGCAGGCGTTGATTTTACAGGGTCCCTCCGCCTCCTCATAGCGCCGGGGCAGACCGCCCAGAAACAGGTTGATGGAGTGCTCCGGCCGGATGCCTAGCACCGAATTCCGCGGCCCCGTCATCCCCAAATCGGTGACAAAGCCCGTGCCCTTGGGCAGGATCTGGGCGTCGGCGGTGGGCACGTGGGTGTGGGTGCCCCACAGGGCGTGGATGCGCCCGTCCAGGTACCAGGCCATGGCCCCCTTCTCGCTGGTGGCCTCGGCGTGGAAGTCCAGCAGCATCACCTGGCACTGCTGGGCCTCGTGGGAGCGCAGGATCTGGTTGGCCGCCTTGAAGGGGCTGTCCAGGTTCGAGTTCAGCTCCAGCCGGCCCATCAGGTTCATGACCCCGATCTTCAGACCCTTTGGGCCGTCGTACACCCCAAAGCCCCGGCCGGGTACCCGGCCGGCGTAGTTGGCGGGCCGGAGAATGTAGGGGTCCTTGTCCAGAAAATCGGCGATCTGGATGCGGTTCCAGGTATGGTTGCCCAGGGTGACGACATCCGCCCCGGCGTCGTACAGCCCTCTGGCCTGGCGGGGAGTCAGCCCCACGCCGGAGGCATTTTCCCCGTTGACCACGGTGAAGTGGATGTCCTGCTCCCGCTGGAGCTCCTGCAGACGGCGGGCCAAAATGTCTTGGCCGCCCTCGCCTACAATATCGCCAACCGCCAAAATATTCAGCAGCATGGTATGTCCTCCTTGGATGGAAAAGTATTCTTTTCCATTATAGTGGATGCGGGGGCAAAGGGCAAAGCCTTTTTCCGCGAAGAAGGGCGGACATAATTTTTCCAGGCCTCTCATAGGCTGTTTTACACGCGAAGGTGAGGAGGGGATGGCATGGACTACCGGCAGCGGCGGGAGCCGGCGACGGGCTGGAGCGCCCGGCGGACGGCGGGAATGGGCCTTATTTTGGCGGTGGTGGTGTTTTTCCTCCCCCTGCTCACCCTGGGCAGCCAGCCTGTCCTGGAGCTGACCGGCTCCGGCGAGGGCGGCGGCGCCGCCCTGGGGGAGAGTGTCCAGACCCAGGCCGCCAAGGACCGGGGGCGGGTCATCAAGCTCCTCCAGGAGGATGGGACCGTCACCGAGATGACCATGGAGGACTATCTCTTCGGGGTGGTGGCGGCGGAGATGCCCGCCTCCTTTGAGCTGGAAGCTCTGAAGGCCCAGGCCTGCGCCGCCCGGACTTACACCGTGCGTAAGCAGAACAACCCCACCCAGGCCCATCCCGACGCCGACGTGTGCACCGACACCGGCTGCTGCCAGGCCTACGTCACCCGGGAGGCGGCAGAGACCCGGTGGGGGCTGAACGCCGGGGAGTACAGCCAAAAAATTGCCCAGGCGATTGCTCAGACCGACGGCATGGGCATCCTCTACCAGGGACAGCCTATCCAGGCGGTGTTTTTCTCCTCCGCGCCGGGGTACACCGTGGACGCGGTGGAGGTCTGGGGCAACCAGGTGGATTATTTGAAAAGTGTGGAGAGTCCCGAGGGGGAGGAAGTGCCCAATTATCACAGCCAAGTGGTGAAAAGTGGGGAGGAAGTAAAAAACGCGGTGCTAACTGCCTATCCCGGTGCTGATCTGTCCGGCGACCCGTCCGGGTGGTTCGGCACTCCGGCAGTGAACGAGGGCGGCACCGTGTCCAGCATCCTGGTAGGAGGCGTCACCCTGACAGGCAGCCAGGTGCGTACCCTGTTTGACCTGCGCTCAGCCTGCTTCACCGTGGCCTGGGACGGGACCAACTTTACCTTTTCCGTCACCGGGTATGGGCATGGTGTGGGTATGAGCCAGTACGGCGCCAACGCCATGGCCAAGGCGGGCAGCACCTACGACGAGATCCTCACCTGGTACTACACCAGCGCCACCGTCTCCCCGCTTTCTTAAAAGAAAGCTTGGCAAAGAACTTCGTGGGAAGCTTCGCTTCCCTTCTGCGCCCGCCGCTTTCTTGAAAGAAAGCTTGGCAAAGAACTTTGTGGGAAACTTCGTTTCCCTTCTACGCCCGTAAGGGAGACTTCCAGTAGGAGTGACGGTTTCCGTCGCTCCTGCTTTTTTGTTTCCGGGCTGAACCCACAACTGCCCAGCTGCCCTGGCTCTGCCAGAGGAGGCGGTGTGATTTCAGCGCAGATACGTTCAAATTTTGCACCCGGTAGGGGCCTGTGTCCCCGGGGCAAGAAGGACCAGATGGTCATGTTTTCGGACCGCCGGACGAAAGTGCCAAGCTCACAGTAGGGTACTCCCGTAAAATGGGGGCTTGGGGGAAAGGCGCCTGTGAGCACCCGCTCCGCGAAGGTGCTCACCGAAGCCGTCCCCCAACGCATCTTTGGTTCCTTTCTGTGCGAGCAGAAAGGAACATCCGTCTCCTTACAAAAATCATGACTCCCAGTTGAATTTCACGCCAAAAACAGGTATAATGTAACGATCTACCATAGCCACACAAGGAGGCATATCCCCTATGGATCCCAAATACAATCAGCAGCCCCTGGAATCGGAGCAGGGGCTTCCGGAGTCGCCCGAGGAAGAACAGTCCTCTGACGACCTGTTTTATTGGCTCAACGCACTCACCACCGCCCTGGTGATTCTGGTCCTTGTCTTTACTTTTTTTGGCCGGCTCACCCGGGTAGACGGCAACTCCATGGACTACACCCTGCAAAATAACGAGCTTCTGCTGGTGTGGTCCCTGGGCTACACTCCCCAACAGGGGGACATCGTGGTGCTGAACAAGACCACCGCCACCCATCTGGGCGGTCGGGCCATTGTCAAGCGGGTCATCGCCACCGGCGGCCAGACCGTGGACATCGACTATAACACCAGCACCGTCTATGTGGATGGGGAACCCCTGGATGAGCCCTATCTCTGGGAACCCATGATGGACATTTACGGCAGCCGCGGCAGCACCCATATCGAGGTGCCCGAGGGCTCCATCTTCGTCATGGGCGACAACCGCAACGACTCCGACGACAGCCGGGACAATCTCATCGGTACTATCGACGAGGATTATGTCCTGGGCAAGGCCTTCTTCTCTATCTTCCCCTTCTCCAAATTCGGCGCACTCTGACCCTTCGGGCCGCCCTTCCGGGCGGCCCTTTTTCCGCGTTGACGGGGAGCACACCCCCGTGATACAATTCCTTTGGGCCATTCTGCCCGCAATTCTACGTGAGAAAAGGAGTTTTCCTCTATGAAGCAGGTCATTCACACCGACAAGGCTCCCGCCGCCATCGGTCCCTACTCCCAGGCCATCCAGATCGGCCAGCTGCTGTTCACCTCCGGTCAGATTCCCATTGATCCCGAGACCGGCGCCCTTGTGGAGGGAGGCATCCAGGAGCAGACCCGTCAGTCCCTCAACAACATCAAGGCCATTCTCAATGCCGCCGGCACCAACATGGGCGCCGTGGTAAAGACCACCGTCTTTCTTCAGGATATGAACGACTTTGCCGCCATGAACGAGGTCTACGCCCAGTTCTTCCAGGAGCCCTACCCCGCCCGTTCCGCCGTCCAGGTGGGCCGCCTGCCCAAGGACGCCCTGGTGGAGATCGAGACCGTCGCTCAGCTGTAATTCGCCCCATCTGGTATTCGTCGTTTCTTTCCGGCGCAAAAGGTTGTGTTTCCCGGGAATTCAGGGCGGATTGGAATGTTTTTTCCCAAAACCCTTGCAATTTCTCCCATGGTGTGGTATTATAAACTCTGCGTCCGGCAACGACCGCCGCAAGTTTGATTTTCCGCCCTCCGGGGCTTGAAAGGAACGATTACTATGACTGTGAAGCTCGCTCTTACCATCATTCAGGTGCTGTGCGCTTTGGTTCTGATTGCGGTGGTCATGCTTCAGTCCGGTAAGAGTGCCGGCCTGTCCGGCGCCATCGCCGGCGGTGTGGACACCTTCCTGTCCAAGAACAAGGCCAAGACCTGGGACTCCAAGCTGGCCAAGCTGACCAAGTGGGTTGCCATCGTCTTCGTGCTGCTCACCCTGGCCCTGTCCCTGATCTGAGTAAGAACACCAAAACACCCGATGCAAGTGCATCGGGTGTTTTTCTTTCTCTACTCCCAGAGATAAAAAAATCCCGCCCTCTCGGGCGGGATTTTTTTATTCCTGTATACAGGTTCGATGATCGTTGGCGCTCCGGCAATTACACCAGCTGGATGATGGCCATCTCAGCGGCGTCACCTCGTCGTCGCGGGCTCCATATCCCGCGCTTCGCCCGAAACGGGCAAAGCTAGCTCATTCCGCCGCTCCTCCTCTCCCCGGCAAAACCGCTTCGCTGGGTTTTCCCGGGGTCCCCTTTTCTTCCCGCCGCGGACTCCGCCGCAAAAAAATCCCGCCCTCTCGGGCGGGATTTTTTTATTCCTGTATACAGGTTCGATGATCGTTGGCGCTCCGGCAATTACACCAGCTGGATGATGGCCATCTCAGCGGCGTCGCCGCGGCGGGGGCCAATGCGCACGATGCGGGTGTAACCGCCGTTACGCTCGGCATACTTGGGGCCCAGTTCCTGGAACACCTTCTTGGCCACATCCTCCTTGGTGATGAAGCCCAGAGCCTGACGGTAAGAAGCCAGGTCGTTCTTCTTGGCCAGGGTGATCATCTTCTCGGCCACGGGAGCCACTTCCTTGGCGCGGGTCACGGTGGTCTTGATCTGGCCGTTCTCCAGCAGGTAGGTCACCATGGCACGGAGCATAGCCTTACGCTGATCGCTGGTGCGGCCCAGCTTACGGTTCTTCTGAGACATAAGAAACTCTCCTTCGACCTCGCGTGGCGAGATCCATCATAAATTCGTTCATTGGACCCCAAATTGGGATCGGGAGCCCCCGCAAAAGCGGGACGCAATGCGTGCAGGAAGCGGAACGTTACATACCTTCCTCGCGGCCCCAGGAAGCGGAAGAAAAATCCTCGCGCTTCTTACTGGTTGTCGTCGCTGGCCAGGGACAGGCCCATCATAGCCAGCTTGTTGATGACCTCCTCCAGGCTCTTGCGGCCTAGGTTGCGCACCTTCATCATCTCTTCCTCGGTCTTGGAGATCAGATCCTCCACCGTGTTGATGTTGGCGCGCTTGAGGCAGTTATAGGAACGCACGGACAGGTCCATGTCGTCGATGGTCATCTCCATGACCTTGTCCCGCTGGGTCTCAGCCTTCTCCACCACGGTGGAGCGGCTGCCCATGGTCTCGCTGAGGTCGGTGAACAGGGCGAAGTGGTCGCACAGAATGCGGGCGCCCAGGCTCACCGCGTCGCGGGCGTCGATGGTGCCGTCGGTCCAGACCTCCAGGGTCAGCTTGTCGTAGTCGGTGGCGTCGCCTACACGGGTGTTCTCTACGGTGTAGTTCACCTTGCGCACCGGGGTGTAGATGGAGTCCACAGGGATCAGGCCGATGATGGTCTGGGCGGGCTTGTTCCGGTCGGCGGGGACATAGCCGCGGCCGTGGGACAAAGTCAGCTCCATGCTCAGGGTGGCGTCGGGGCCCAGAGTGGCAATGTGCAGCTCGGGGTTGAGGATCTCCACGTCGGCATCACACTTGATGTCGCCGGCGGTTACCTCGCACTCGCCGCTGGCCTCAATGTGCACCGTCTTGTTCTCCTCGCAGTGGAGCTTGGCGATAATGCTTTTGATATTCAGGACGATCTCGGTCACGTCCTCTTTGATGCCGGGGATGGTGGAAAACTCATGCTGGACACCGGCGATCTTGATGGAGGTCACCGCGGTGCCAGGCAGAGAGGACAGCAGGATCCGGCGCAGGGAGTTGCCCAGCGTGGTGCCGTAACCGCGCTCCAGGGGCTCCACCACGTACTTGCCGTAGGAAGCGTCACCGGGATTTTCCACACAATCAATGCGGGGCTTCTCGATTTCTACCATATGCTATGATACCCTCCTTTTCTGGGCGGCGTTCACGCCGCCTGATTCAGCTCACCAATATCTGAGGGTTGTCTAAGTGTAACTCCGCAGGGCCTCCGGCCAAGCCGAAGGCCCGCGGAAAAAGGCAATTACTTAGAGTACAGCTCGACGATGAGGTGCTCTTCCACGGGGAAGTCAATGTCGTCCCGGGTGGGCATGGCAACGACTTTGCCCTGGAGGGTGTTCTTGGCGTGGTCCAGCCACTTGGGCACGTTCACCTGAATGGCGTCCTCGCCCAGCAGGCGCTTGAACTTCACGGAAGAACGGCTCTTCTCACGGACCTCGATGACGTCGCCCACCTTCACCAGGAAGGAGGGGATGTCCACCCGCTGGCCGTTGACGGTGAAGTGGCCGTGGGTCACCAGCTGACGGGCCTCACGGCGGGTCATGGCGAAGCCCAGGCGATACACCACGTTGTCCAGGCGGCGCTCGATGAGAGTCAGCAGATTCTCACCGGTCTTGCCGGGCATACGGGCGGCCTTCTCATAGTACATATGGAACTGCTTCTCCATAATACCGTACACGAACTTGACCTTCTGCTTCTCGGTCAGCTGCATGGCGTACTCAGACTGCTTTCTGCGCATCTGACCCTTGGGGTTGCGGTTGGTCGTCTTCTTGGCATAGCCCATGGCGGCGGGAGACAGGTTCAGAGCCTTGCACCGCTTGGCGATGGGCTGCATGTTTCTAGCCATCTGTCAAAAACCTCCTTTATTCCAGATCAGACGCGGCGGCGCTTCGGGGGCCGGCAGCCGTTGTGGGGAACGGGGGTCACGTCCTTGATGAGGGTGACCTCCAGGCCCACGGCCTGCAGGGCACGAATGGCGGCCTCACGGCCGGCGCCGGGGCCCTTCACGTAGACCTCAACGGTCTTCAGGCCGTACTCCATGGCAGCCTTAGCGGCAGTCTCGGCGGCGGTCTGAGCGGCAAAGGGGGTGGACTTACGGGAACCGCGGAAACCCAGGCCGCCGGAGGAGGCCCAGGACAGGGCATTGCCCTGCAGATCGGTGACGGTCACCATGGTGTTATTGAAGGAAGAGCGGATATGCACCTGGCCCTTCTCCACGTTTTTACGCTCGCGGCGCTTACGCACCACTTTCTTACCCTTGGTATTAGCAGCCATGTGTTATCCCTCCTTACTTCTTCTTGTTGGCCACGGTACGCTTGGGACCCTTGCGGGTACGGGCGTTGGTCTTGGACCGCTGGCCGCGCACAGGCAGGCCCTTGCGGTGACGGATACCGCGGTAGCAGCCGATCTCGGTCAGCCGCTTGATGTCCATAGCCACGTTGCGGCGCAGGTCACCCTCCACGGTGTACTCGTGGCTGATGATCTCACGCAGCTTGGCCTCATCCTCCTCGGTGAGGTCCTTCACGCGGGTGTCGGGGTTAATCCCGGCCTCGGCCAGGATCTTGTTGGCGCTGGTGCGCCCAATGCCGTAGATATAAGTGAGGCCGATCTCGACTCTCTTCTCTCTGGGCAGATCAATGCCGGCAATACGAGCCATTTATTACAGCACCTCCAATTAACCTTGTCTCTGCTTATGCTTGGGGTTTTCGCAAATAACCATGACTTTGCCCTTGCGCTTAATGACTTTGCACTTCTCGCACATGGGCTTCACGGACGGTCTGACTTTCATTGTTAAAACCTCCTGATGAATGCCTGAATGGCCCCTCATCGTCGCGTCGTCGCGGCCTGCGGCCGTCATATTGAAGGCAAGGCTTCAAACCGACGCGACAATTCGGTCGTTAATAGTTACTTAGAACGCCAGGTAATACGGCCTCGGGTGAGGTCGTAGGGTGACATCTGTACGGTCACCTTGTCTCCGGGCAGAATGCGGATGAAGTTCATGCGCAGCTTGCCGGAAATATGAGCCAGAATGATGTGCCCATTGCCGATATCCACATGGAAGGTGGTGTTGGGCAGGGATTCGGTGACGATTCCCTCCAGCTCGATCATATCATCTTTCGCCAAGCGTGTTTCCCTCCTTGAAGGCGGCCAGCGCCCTTCTCAGTTCTCGGTCCGATACCGTTTGTCCTTGTTGCAGTTTTTCCACAGCAGGGTGACGGAAGTCCCCCTGGTCCAGCCGCGCCACATGGCGGGGCTTTTTCCGTTTGGGTGCGGCCAAGGTGCGGCCTTTCCCGTTGGCCAGCAGAAGCAGCGCGCCCTCCTGTCCGATGACAAAGAACAGCTCGCCTCTCTCCCGCCCGGCCGTTGCCTGGACGATTTGGCCTTTGCAGTTACACATAGGCTCCGTCTTCCGTAACGGTAAGGATCTCCGGCTCTCCGTCTGTAATGAGGATGGTGTTCTCATAGTGGGCGGCCAGGGAACCGTCCCGTGTGACCGTGGTCCACTTGTCGGACAGCACCTGCACCTGCCAATCCCCAGCACAGACCATGGGCTCCACCGCCAGGGTCATGCCCGGCAGCAGCCGGGGACCGTGGCCGGCGGGACCGTAGTTGCGCACCTCGGGAGCCTCGTGGAGCTTGGCGCCCACACCGTGGCCCACAAAGTCCCGCACCACAGAGAAGCCGAAGCCCTCCACATAGGTCTGAACCGCGTGACCGATGTCGGAAACTCTCATACCCTTCTTGGCCATCTTGATGCCCTCCCAGAAACTCTGCTGAGTCACCTGGATGAGCTTCATGGCCTCGGGGCTCACCTCCCCACAGGGGTAGGTGGCGGCGCAGTCCCCGTGGAAGCCGTCAATATAGGCTCCCACGTCCACGCTGACGATGTCGCCCTCCTTCAGCTTCAGGGGGCCGGGGATGCCGTGGATCACCACATCATTGACGGAGATGCAGGCGGAACCGGGGAATCCTCCATAACCCAGGAAGGAAGGCTTGGCGCCATGGCTCTCGATAAAGCGGCGCACCGCGGTATCGATCTCGTGGGTGGTGACACCCGGACGAACCATGGAGCCGGCCAGGGCACGGGCCTGGGCGGTGAGCCGCCCGGCCTTGCGCATGGCCTCAATCTCACGGGGAGATTTCATGGAAATCATTTCAATGCTTCTCAAAGCCCCAGCGCCTCCAGGATGACCTTGCTGGTCCCTTCGATGGTGGGCTGGTTGTCCACGGAACGCAGCAGGCCCTTGCTCTGGTAGTAGCCCTTCAGGGGCTCGGTCTGCTCATGGTAGACCGCCAGACGCTGACGCACCGTCTCGGGCTTGTCGTCGTCCCGCAGCACCACAGGGCCGCCGCAGGCATCGCACACGCCCTCCACCTTGGTGGGACGGGCTGTAATGTGGTAGGAGGCGCCGCACTGGGCGCACACCCGCCGGCCGGACATCCGCTGCTCGATCTCCTCGTCGGAGATCTCGATGGACAGCACACAGTCCAGCTTCACGCCGGCCTTGTCCAGGGC
The DNA here is from genome assembly GCA_944385665.1 of uncultured Oscillospiraceae bacterium. GTDB lineage: Bacteria > Bacillota > Clostridia > Oscillospirales > Oscillospiraceae > Lawsonibacter. The sequence continues at coordinate 2,554 of CALWYB010000022.1, read as the reverse complement.
CTCGGCCTGGGGCAGGGTGCGGGGCATCCCGTCCAGGATAAAGCCGTTGGCGCAGTCCTCCTGGGCCAGACGCTCCGCCACGATGGCGATGATCACCTCGTCGGGCACCAGCTGGCCCTTGTCCATGTAGGACTTGGCCTGCAGGCCCGTAGGGGTTCCGTCCTTGATGGCAGCCCGGAGGATGTTGCCGGTGGAGATGGTGGGGATGTTCAGCTTGGCGCTGAGTACCTCAGCCTGAGTTCCTTTGCCGGCGCCGGGGGCGCCCAGCAGGATCAGCTTCATTCCCATATCACACACTCCCTCTTACTCCAGGAAACCCTTGTAGTGCCGCATGAGCATCTGGGCCTCCATCTGCTTGACGGTCTCCAGAGCGACGCCTACCACGATGATGACGGAGGTGCCGCCGATGGCCAGCGAGTGATAGCTGACCAGGTTGCCGGTGATAATGGGGGCGATAGCCACGACGGACAGGTACAGGGCACCGAACATGGTGATCTTGTTGAGAACCTTCATGATGAAGTCGGCGGTGGGCTTGCCGGGACGGAAGCCGGGGATAAAGCCGCCGTTCTTCTTCAGGTTGTTGGCCACCTCAATGGGGTTGAACTGCATGGTGGCATAGAAGTAGCTGAAGCCCACAATCAGCAGGAAATACAGAATGCTGTAGAAGGGCTTGGTGGTATCAAACAGGTTCATCAGACCTCCGCCAAAGCCGCCGCTGGTGGTGGTCCAGCCGGCAAAGGCGCCGATGGTGGCAGGCAGGGAGGCGATGGACTGGGCGAAGATGATGGGCATAACGCCGCTCATGTTCACCTTGATGGGGATGTGGGTGGACTGACCGCCGTACATCTTCCGGCCCACCACCCGCTTGGCATACTGCACAGGCAGGCGGCGCTCGGCGTTGGAGATGAACACGATGAACACCACCAGAGCCAGCATACCGATGATGATCACAGGGACCATCCAGGGAGCCAGGGCGGAGTTCTGATAGGCAGCGATCTCGGTGTCGGTCATGCTGGCCTTCATCTCGTCGGTGAGGGGGTTATTGTAGTAACCCAGGCCGGTGACCACGTCCCGCACCATCCGGGGGAAGCGGGAGACGATACCGGCAAACAGCAGAATGGAAATGCCGTTTCCGATGCCGAACTCGGTGATCTGCTCACCAAGCCACATCAGGAAGGCAGAGCCGGCGGTGAAGGACAACACGATAACCAGGCCGACCCAAATGGCGGGCAGACCGTCGGTCTCCACCAGGCCGTAGCTGTTGATCAGGCTGTAGTAGCCAAAGCCCTGCAGCAGACCGATGGCCACGGTGGTGTAGCGGGTGATGGAAGCGATCTTCTTCCGGCCCTCCTCGCCGCCCTCCTTGGCCAGCCGCTCCAGAGCGGGGATGGCCACGGTGAGCAGCTGGATGATAATGGAGCTGTTGATATAGGGCTGCACGCTCAGGGCGAACAGGGTAGCCATGGAGAAGGCGGAGCCGCTCATGGCATTCATCAGCCCCAGAATGGTACCGCTCTGCGCGGAGAGGTAAGTCTCCAGCTGATCGGCGTTGATATAAGGGACCGGAATGGCAGCGCCCAGTCGGAAGATGAGCAGCGCGAAGATGGTAAAGAGGATCTTGTTGCGCAGCTCGGGGATCTTCCAGGCGTCCCGAACGGTCTTGATCATTTAGATCACCTCATACTTTCCGCCGGCCGCCACGATCTTCTCCTTGGCAGAGGCGGAGAAAGCGGACGCCTGGACAGTCAGCTTCTTGGTGATGGTGCCGTTGCCCAGGATCTTCACACCGTACTCACACTTGGAGAGGATGCCCTTCTCCAGCAGAGCCTGGGCGTTGACCACAGCGCCGTCCTCAAACTTCTCCAGAGCGGAGACGTTCACGGACTCCAGGGGCTTGGCAAAGATGTTGTGGAAGCCGCGCTTGGGCAGGCGGCGGGCCAGAGGCATCTGGCCGCCCTCAAAACCCACGCGGACACCGCCGCCGGAACGGGCCCACTGGCCCTTGTGACCACGGCCGGCAGTCTTACCGTTGCCGGAACCATGGCCGCGGCCCTTGCGGTAGGCCTTGGTGTTGGAGCCGGCGGCGGGGGAGAGTTCATGCAGATTCATTGTCTCGCGCCTCCTACGTTAGTTTTCCTCGGTCACCTGGAGCAGGTAGCCGATGTGGGCGATCTTGCCACGGGTGGCAGCGTTGTCGGGCTGCACGGTGGTGTCGCCGATCTTGTACAGGCCCAGAGCCTCGGCAGTCGCCTTGTGCTTGGCGATGCGGCCGTTCAGGCTCTTGACCAGCTTAATGTTCAGATTAGCCATTGTCCGCGCCTCCTTAACCCAGGATCTCGTCCACGCTCTTACCGCGGATGCGGGCGACCTCCTCGGGGCTTCTGAGGGACTTCAGGCCCACAAAAGCGGCGGAGACCACGTTCTGCGGATTGTTGGAGCGCAGGCACTTGGTGTAGATGTCCTTGATGCCGACCGCTTCCAGCACGGCGCGGACGGCGCCGCCGGCGATGACGCCGGTACCGGGGGCGGCGGGCTTCATCAGCACGCGGCCGGC